>NZ_DAINNK010000017.1:23844-67137 GCF_036735925.1 Povalibacter sp. | reverse complement strand
CCTGACTGTTTTCAGGCCGGCTGAAGCCGGCCCCACAGGAAGAGAGCGATCGGCTCTTTCTGTAGGTCAGGCTTCAGCCTGACTGTTTTCAGGCCGGCTGAAGCCGGCCCCACAGGAAGAGAGCGATCGGCTTCTTTCTGTAGGTCAGGCTTCAGCCTGACTGTTTTCAAGCCGGCTGAAGCCGGCCCCACAGGCAGAGATGAAGAGAACGACAGTGCCGCCGCTTGCCGCGCGGCAATTCCTTGCCGCCGCCGCAGTGACGCAATTCGCGTCCATCTCATGACGCGCCTCTCACTCTGACCAGTTGCCAGTAGGCCAGTGAGCCGGTTGGCGCTCTTGGCATATGACTTGCTAAGTCCTTCGCAAGACAGTTTTCTGGCGGAGACGGCAATGCCGGTCAATCTCGACACATACCTTGGCGTGCACGCGCAGGCACTGAAGTTGCGTTCGCAACGCACCGAAGTGCTGGCGGCGAATCTCGCCAATGCCGATACGCCGAACTACCGCGCCCGCGACATCGACTTCAGGGCGGCGCTGGCCGCGGCGAGCGGCAACATGGGCAGCGGCGTGCACCTCTCGACGACGAGTGCGCGTCACATCGGTGTTGCTGGTGCTAACGGCACGACCGCGCCGGAACTGAAGTACCGCACGCCGCTGGCGCCGGCGCTCGACGGCAACACCGTCGACACGCAGCTCGAACAGGCGGCCTTCGCCGAGAACTCGGTGCGCTACCAGGCGACGCTCACGTTCCTGAACTCGAAGTTCCGCGGCCTCATGACGGCCATTACCGGTCAATAAGAGGAGAGCGCCGAATGTCCTCCTTCAAGATCTTCGAAGTCGCCGGCAGCGGCATGAGCGCACAGTCGGTGCGCCTCAATGCCACCGCCAGCAATCTTGCCAATGCCGACAGCATCAGCAGCGACCCGAACCAGGTCTATCGCGCCAAGCATCCGCTGTTCGAAGCGATCCGCACCGGCCTCGGCTCGAAGGCGGAAACCAGCGGTGTCGCAGTACGCGGCATCGTCGAAGACCAGGCAGCGCCGACGGCGCGCTACGAGCCGGGCAATCCGCTGGCCGACGCCAACGGCTATGTCTATGCACCGAACGTCAACACCGTCGAAGAGATGGTCGACATGATTTCCGCATCGCGTTCCTACCAGAACAACGTCGAAGTCATGAACACGGCCAAGGACATGATGCTGGCGACGCTGCGCATCGGGCAGTAAGCCGTGATGAAAGTGACGAAGGCAAAAATCCATTCCGCTCTGGCCAGTCGCCAGTAGCCGACCGCCAGTAGCCCGGAGACCCCATGTCGACCACCGATCCCATCGCCGCCCTCGCTTCGCAGACGCAGGCCGCGCTCGCGTCCGCGCAGAAGCAGAAGTCCGCCAGCAATCTCGGCATCGATGATTTTCTGACGCTGATGACCACGCAGCTCAAGAACCAGGATCCGATGAAGCCGCTGGAAGGCACCGAGTTCGTCGCGCAGCTCGCGCAGTTCGGCGCGGTGTCGGGCATCCAGAACATGCAGTCGTCGATCGAGAGCCTGTCGAACTCGCTGCGTTCGACGCAGGTGCTCAACGGCACGACGCTGGTCGGACACGACGTGCTCGCCGCGGCCGACAGCTTCACCTACACGCAGGGCGTCGGCGTGAACGGCGAGATCGATGTTCCAAACGGGGCGTCGTCGCTGCAGATCCGCATCACCGATTCGACCGGCGCGCTCGTGCGCGAGATCAATGTCGTGCCGAAGGACGGCGTCAACGCCTTCGCCTGGGACGGCACCTACGCCAACGGTGCGCCGGCGCTGTCCGGCGACTACGACATCGAAGCCATCGCCACGGTCGGCGGCGAACGCGGCTCCCTCGAAGTGCTGATGTCGGGCCGCGTGTCCAGCGTCACGATCGACAGCACCGGCACGGGACTGACGCTCAACACCGGCGCGCTCGGCGCGCTGTCCATGAACAACATCCGCCGCGTGATGTAACGCCGGCGCAAACAGAAAACATTCTTCAGGAGACGGACTCATGTCATTCGGTATCGCGCTCAGCGGTCTCAACGCAGCCCAGACGGATCTGAACGTCACGGCCAACAACATCGCCAACAGCGCCACCAACGGCTTCAAGCAGTCGCGCTCGGAATTCGCGGAACTGTTCGCCGTGTCGCCGCAGGGCGTGGCGCGCAACCAGTTCGGCAACGGCGTGAAGGTCGCGGCGGTCGCGCAGCAGTTCACGCAGGGCAACATCAACACCACGAACAACAGCCTGGATCTCGCGATGAGCGGGCAGGGCTTCTTCGTGCTGAGCGATGGCGGCGCAACTGCGTACACGCGCGCCGGCGCCTTCCAGGTCGACAACGCGGGCTATGTCGTGAACAGCCAGAACCAGCGCCTGCAGGTCTATCCGGCCGGCGCCACGGGCACGTTCAACACCAGCACCACGACGGATCTGCGTCTGGTCACGAGCGAAAGCCCGCCGCAGGCGACGTCGTCGGTCGAGACCGTGTTCAATCTGCCGGCGAATGCGACGGAGCCCACCAGTGCGCCGTTCGATCCGGCCGATCCGAACAGCTACAACGAAGCGCGTTCGGTCACGATCTACGACTCGCTCGGCGCCGCGCACACCGCGAGCCTGTACTGGTCCAAGACGGCGAATGCCAACGAGTGGAACATGAACGTCTACGTCGACGGCAATGCCGTCGGCGGGCCGCAGGTGCTGCAGTACTCGAACACGGGCGTGCTGACGACGCCGGCCAACGGCCAGATCCCGCTGCCGGCCTACGATGCCGCCGCCGGCCTCGCGACCGGTGCCGCCCCGATTCAGCTCAACTTCGACCTGTCGCGCTCGACCCAGTACGGCGACACGTTCGGCATGACTTCGTCGACGCAGAACGGTTTCACCACCGGCCGCCTGATCGGCATCGACATCGACTCGACCGGCGTCGTGCAGGCGCGCTTCACCAACGGCCGCTCGACTTCGCTCGGCCAGGTCGTGATCGCCAACTTCTCGAATCCGCAGGGCCTGCAGCAGCTCGGCAACACCAACTGGTCGGAGACCAATGCCTCGGGCCAGCCGCTGTACGGCCAGGCCGGCGGTTCGGGCTACGGCCTGATCCAGTCGGGCGCGCTCGAAGCCTCGAACGTCGACATCACTGCCCAGCTCGTCAACATGATCACCGCGCAGCGCAACTTCCAGGCGAACGCGCAGATGATCCAGACGGCGGACCAGGTGACGCAGACGATCATCAACATTAGATAAGGAGACGACAGGCTACAGGCTACAGGCGACAGCCAGTAGCCCGTCGCCTGTAGCCTGTAGCCAATTCCCATGGACCGCTTCCTCTATCTCTCGATGTCCGGCGCGAAGGAAACCCTGCGCGCGCAGACCGTCAACAACCACAACCTCGCCAACGCGAGCACGACGGGTTTCCGCGCGAGCCTGGAGGCGTTCCAGACGCGCGCGGTGGCCGGCTCAGGCTACGCGTCGCGTGCGTATGCGACCGACGCGACGACGGGTTGGGATTCGACGCAGGGCGCGTTGCAGAACACGGGTCGCGATCTCGATATCGGTGTGCAGGGCGAGGGATGGATCGCGGTGCAGGGCGCCGACGGTCGCGAGGCCTACACGCGCGCCGGCGATCTGCGCATCGATCCGAGCGGCCTGCTCATGAATGGCGCGGGTCATCCCGTGCTCGGCGATGCCGGTCCGGTGACGATCCCGGCGAATTCGTCCGTGATGATCGGTGCCGACGGCACGGTGTCGATCGTACCGATCGGCTCGGGTCCGGAAACGACGGCGCAGGTCGGTCGCATCAAGCTCGTCAATCCGCCGGCGCAGTCGCTGATGCGCGGCGAAGACGGACTGTTCCGCCAGATCGACGGCGCGGATGCGCCAGCCGATGCGGACGTGCGCGTCGTCTCGGGCGTGATCGAGTCGAGCAACGTCAACGTGGCGAATGCGATGGTCAAGATGATCGAGCTGTCGCGCCAGTTCGATCTGCAGGTGAAGGCGATGCGGACCGCGGAAGAGAACGCGGCGACGAGTGCGCAGCTGTTGCGCTCGACGTAGTCGAGCGGCGACTGGCTGCTGGCAACTGGCTGCTGGCCAGAGGACCGGAATACTGAGTTCGTATTGCAATGACAGGTGAACGCGTCGGGGCTTCTGGCCAGCAGCCAGTCGCCAGTCGCCAGTAGCCAACGGAGTGATCCCATGAACCCCGCCCTCTGGGCCGCAAAAACCGGACTCGATGCGCAGCAGACGCGCATGGCCGTGACATCGAACAACCTCGCCAACGTCGGCACCACCGGCTTCAAGAAAGGCCGCGCCGTGTTCGAGGATCTGCTGTACCAGAACTACAAGCAGGTCGGTGCAGCGACTTCACAGGACACGCAGGCGCCGACGGGACTGTCGCTCGGCACCGGTGTGCGCGTCGTCGCCACCGAAAAGACCTTCACGCAGGGCAACCTGGCGCAGACCGGCAACTCGCTGGACGTCGCCATCAGCGGCCGCGGCTTTTTCCAGGTGCTGCTGCCGGACGGCACGATGGGCTACACGCGCGATGGCAGCTTCAAGGTGAACTCGACCGGCGAGCTCGTCACGTCGAGCGGCTACCGCGTGCAGCCCGGCATCACGCTGCCGGATGGCACGCAGAGCATCTCGATCGGCAAGGACGGCGTCATCACGGCGCAGCTCGCGGGGCAGGCGGACGTCACCGAGATCGGCTCGCTGCAGCTGTTCGATTTCATCAATCCCGCCGGCCTGCAGCCGCGCGGCGAGAACATGTATGTCGAATCGGCCGCCAGCGGCACGGCGCAGTCGGGCACGCCCGGCCTCAACGGCCTCGGCATGACGGAGCAGGGTTCGCTGGAAGCCTCGAACGTCAACGTCGTGGAAGAGCTGGTGACCATGATCGAAACCCAGCGCGCCTACGAAATGAATTCGAAGGCGATTTCGACGACCGACCAGATGCTGGAATACATCACGAATCAGCTGTGATCGCTGATCAGGTAAGCACGCGATGAACGTATCGAACGCAATGAAGCAGCTCGGCCCCGCGATGGCGCTCGGCGCGATCCTGTCGGGCTGTGTCGTGGCACCGCCCGAGCCGGACTACACGGCGACAGCGCCTGCGCCGTTGCCGTCGCCGTCGGCCGGCAACGGTTCGATCTACCAGGCCGGTCACGACATCGCGCTGTTCGAAAATTCGGTGGCGCGTCGCGTCGGCGACACGCTGACGATCAAGCTCAGCGAGCGCACCAATGCCTCGAAGAGTTCGAGCACGTCGACCAAGAAGTCGAGCTCCGCATCGCTGCCGGGTCCGACGGTGGCCGGCCGTCCCGTGACGGTGAACGGCGTCGAAGTGCTGCAGATGGGCATCGACAACGAATCCGAGTTCGACGGGCAGGGCGGCAGCAGCCAGAGCAATCGTCTCGAAGGCGATATCTCCGTGACTGTCGCCGAGCGCCTTCCCAATGGAAACCTGCTGGTGCGCGGCCAGAAGTGGATCGCCATCAACCAGGGCCAGGAATACGTGCGCATCCAGGGCATCGTGCGGCCGATCGACATCGATCCCGACAACTCGATCTCGTCGCTGAAGGTGGCAGACGCACAGATCTCCTACGGCGCGAAGGGCGCGCTGGCCGACGCCAACAAGCCGGGACTGCTGGCGCGCTTCTTCAATGCGCCGTGGATGCCGTTCTGACGCGCGCAGCGCGAGTGACGCAGGTGACGAAAGTGATGAAAGTGACGCAGGTGAAGATGAAGAGGCTGCAGGCGTTCGGTCGCGGCTGTCTCGTCGTGCTGGCGATGGCGCTGGGCAGCGGCGCCGCGCACGCGGAGCGCATCAAGGATCTCGCCTCGGTATCCGGCGTGCGCGGCAACCAGCTCGTCGGTTACGGCCTCGTCGTCGGTCTCGACGGCACGGGCGACCAGACCAGCCAGGCGCCGTTCACGATCCAGAGCATCCGCAACATGCTGGCGAAGTTCGGCGTGACCATTCCGGCGAACGTCAATCCGCAGCTCAAGAACGTCGCGGCCGTGACGGTGTATGCCGATCTGCCGGCGTTCTCGAAGCCCGGCCAGACGATCGACGTGACCGTGAACTCGATCGGCAACGCCACCAGCCTGCGCGGCGGCAGCCTGCTGATGACGCCGCTGCGCGGCATCGACGGCGAGGTCTACGGCATCGCGCAGGGCAGCCTCGTGGTCAGCGGCTTCGGTGCATCGGGCAAGGATGGTTCGCGCATCGCAGTGAACACGCCAAGCTCCGGCCGCGTGCCGAACGGCGCGTCGGTGGAGCGGGCCGTGCCGAGCAACTTCGCGACCGAGCCGTACATCACGCTCAACCTGCACACGCCCGACTTCACGACGGCGACGCGCCTCACCGACAGCATCAACAACCTGTTCGGACCGGATACGGCACGCGCGGTCGATGCGGTGTCGATCCGCGTGCAGGCGCCTGCCGATTCGACGCAGCGCATCTCGTACCTGTCGACGCTTGAAGCGATGGAAGTCGAGCCGGGCGATGCGCCAGCGCGCGTTATCGTCAATTCGCGCACCGGCACGGTGGTGATCGGTTCGGCGGTGCGTGTGAAGCCTGCCGCGGTCGCACATGGTTCGCTGTCTGTGACCATTACCGAACGCCTCGACGTGAGCCAGCCGAATGCGCTCGCGCAGGGCGACACGGTCGTGACGCCGCGTTCCGACATCCAGGTCGATCAGCCGCAGGCACGCATGTTCGTGTTCAACGCCGGCGTGAATCTGGATGAGATCGTGCGTGCGGTGAACCAGGTCGGCGCCGCGCCGGGCGATCTGGTCGCGATCCTCGAAGCACTGAAAGAAGCCGGCGCATTGCGCGCCGAACTCATCGTGATCTGATCATGACGTCCGGTCCCGCCAACGTCTCCTTCTTCGCCGATCCGGCGGCGCTCGCGCCGCTGAAGAGCGAAGCGAAGGCGAACGATCCGGCCGCGCTCAAGCAGGTCGCGAAACAGTTCGAAAGCCTGTTCACGCAGATGCTGCTGAAGAGCATGCGCGAGGCGAACAAGAGCCTGTCGAACGGCGACTCGCTGTTCGGCAGCGATCAGGCGGATTTCTACCAGGACATGTTCGACCAGCAGATGGCCGTGCACCTGTCGCAGGGAAGCGGGCTCGGACTGGCGGATGTGCTGGTGCGGCAGCTGGCGGGTGCGGGTGGCGTCGGCGAGCCGCGAGCCATGAGCCAGACGCAGGCCGCGACCGCTGCCGAGCCGTCGCCCATCGCGTCATCAAAAGCCGATTTCATTCGCCAGATGCTGCCGCACGCACAGGAAGCGGCGAAGGAACTCGGCGTCGATCCGAACGCCTTGCTGGCGCAGGCCGCGCTGGAAACCGGCTGGGGCAAGTCAGTGCCGTGCAACGGCGCCGGCGAATGCAGCTACAACCTGTTCGGCATCAAGGCGGGCAGCAGCTGGGACGGCGCCACCGTGAACGTGCCCACACTCGAATTCGAAGACGGCGTGGCCGTGCGCAAGGTCGATCGCTTCCGTGCGTACGAGTCGCCGGCCGACAGCTTCCGCGACTACGCACGCCTCATCCGCAACAACCCGCGCTACGAGGATGCCCTGAACGCGGGATCCGACGTCGCGGGATTCGCCTCGGCGCTGCAGAGCGGCGGCTATGCGACCGACCCGAACTACGCCCGCAAGATCGTCGCCGTGGCCCATGAGCTGCAGCGCGTGTCGAAACCCACTCTGAGCACCGACCATGGCTGATCTTCTTTCCACCAGCGTTTCCGGCCTGATGGCGTTCCAGCGTGCGCTGGATACCACCAGCCACAACATCACGAACGCCAATACGGTCGGCTACAGCCGGCAGCTGACGGAGTTCATGACCCGCAACCCGCAGGAAGCGGGCAACGGCTGGATGGGCAATGGTGTCGACGTCAGCACCATCAAGCGCGCCTATGACGACTTCCTGGCGAGCCAGAGCCGCAGTGCGTCGAGTTCGTACAACCAGTTCAACACCTATGCGACGCAGGCGAGCCGCGTCAGCAACCTGCTCGGCAACACGAGCACCGGCCTCACGGCGTCGCTGCAGAAATTCATCAACGCCTTCCAGGCGGTGGCCGACACGCCGACGTCGACACCGGCGCGACAGGCGCTGCTGAGCGAGGCGAGCACGCTGATGCAGCGGCTCGAAAGCTACGACGAAAGCCTGCGCAGCTTCGATTCGCAGGTGAATGCGCAGATCAGCTCCGAGGCGGATTCGATTTCGTCGCTGGCGCGCAGCATCGCCAAGCTCAACCAGGAAATCAGCGGCGCCTACGGCCGCACCGGTCAGCCGCCGAACGATCTGCTGGATCAGCGCGACCGTCTCATCGACGAACTCGCAACCCATGTCAGCGTGAACGTGGTCGAACAGAGCGACAACTCGCTCAACGTCTTCATCGGCAACGGCCAGCCGCTGGTCGTTGGACAGACGTACGGCCAGGTCGTCGCCACGGCGGATCCGTTCGATCCCACGCGCAATGTGCTCTCGTTCAAGACGGCGAGTTCGACCATCGACATCACCAAGAGCCTGAACGGCGGCACGCTCGGCGGCATGCTGGAATTCCGCTCGCAGATGCTCGATCCGGCGCGCAATTCGCTCGGACGTCTCGCCGCGGGGCTCGCAGAAGTCGTCAACGAACAGCATGCCGCGGGCATCGACCTGAATGGCCAGTTCGGCAAGGACTTTTTCGCGACCGGCCCGGCGCGCGTGCTTTCGCATTCGGCCAACGGCGGCACGGGCTCGATCACTGCCGAGCGCATCGCAGGCGCCGCCGGCGATCTGGCGGTGTCCGACTACATCATGGTGAACACCAGCAGCGGCTGGTCGCTGCGCCGCGCCGACACCGGTGCGACGGTGCCCATGACCGGTGCCGGAACGGCAACGGATCCGTTCGAGGCGGAAGGCATTTCGATCGTCGTCTCGCCGGGTGCGAACGTCGGCGACCGCTTCATGATCAAGCCCACTGCCGAAGCGGTGGCCGGCATGCAGCTGCTGATCTCGAACCCTTCCGAAGTCGCGGCCGCGGCGCCGATCCGTACGGGCATCCGCACGGGCAACACCGGCACCGGCACGATCTCGGCCGGCGAAGTTCTGACGGCCGGCAACGGCGCGCTGCGCTCGCCGGTGGACATCACGTTCACCAGCGCCACGACCTACACGATCAGCGGCGATCCGACGGTGCACATCTATGCGCCGGGCGGCAACATCGACGTCAACGGCTGGCGCGTGCAGATCGACGGTGTCCCGGCTGCGGGCGACACCTTCGAGATCCGTGACAACGTCGGCGGCACGGGCGACAACCGCAATGCGCTGAAGCTCGCGTCGATCCTCAACGAACCGGTGCTCAACAAGGGCACGGCGTCGCTGAGCGCCGCCGTCGGCGAATTCGTCGGCGACATCGGCGTCAAGACCAACCAGGCCCAGGTGTCGAGTGCGGCGCAGAAAGTGGTGTTCGACGAGAGCGTCGACTCGCTGCAGTCCGTGTCGGGCGTGAACCTGGACGAGGAAGCCGCGAACCTCGTGCGCTACCAGCAGGCCTACATGGCGGCGGCGCAGATGATCAAGGTGGCGGATACGATCTTTCAGTCGGTGCTCGCGGCGGTGAGCAGATGATGGAGAGGCGACAGGCGTCAGGCGACAGGCGTCAGCCAGAGGACTATCACGCCTCACCTCCGGCCTGTAGCCCGTAGCCTGTCGCCTGTAGCCTGTATCCAACAGCTTTCCAGAGTTCCCCCCATGCGCCTTTCCACCCAGTCCTACTACTCCCGATCGATCAGCGCGATGCTGGACCAGCAGGTCGCGCTGTCGAAGATCCAGAACCAGGTCGCCAGCGGCAAGAAGATCAGTTCGCCAGCGGACGATCCGATCGCGGCCGTGCACATCATGGAGCTGGAGCGCAGCAAGCAGGAGTCCGCGCAGTATGAGAAGAACAGTTCAATTGCGCGTAGCCGCCTCAACCTGACAGAACAGTCGCTGACGGATGCCGGAACGATGCTGCAACGTGTGCGCGAACTGATCCTGCAGTCGGCGAATACGGCCACCATGACGGATGCGGACCGGCAGTCCGTCGTCGTCGAACTGGAGGGCCTGCTGTCTCAGGCGCAGGACATCGCGAACAGCAAGGACAGCAATGGCGAGTATCTGTTTGCGGGCTTCTCGACCTTGACGCAACCCTTCAGCGGAGCGGCGAGCGGCAATGTCGTCTATTCCGGCGATCAAGGCTCCCGGTTGCTGCAGGTCGGGCCGACGCAACGCGTCGCCGACAGCAATTCCGGCTTTGAAGTATTCATGAAGATTCCGTCGGGCAACGGCACGTTCGATACGGCTGTGAGCGCCGGTAACACCGGCACAGGCACGATCAGCACTGGCTCCTTGACGAATCCTGCAGCCTGGGTGCGGGATGACTACACGCTGACCTTTACGTCGGCCACGACCTGGGAAGTGACAGACAGCGCAATGCCGACGCCGACCGTCGTTGCGAGCGGCGCATACACATCCGGCACGCCCATCGCGTTCAACGGCGCACAGTTCGTCGTGACCGGTACGCCGGCAGTGGGCGACACGTTCGAGGTGACGCAGAGCCGCAGCGAAGACATCTTCTCCACGCTGAACGATCTGCTGACGACGCTGAGGCAACCCGCCGGCAGTCCGGCTGCGAGCGCGCGACTGTCGAGCGACCTGAACGGCGCACTGGAACAGATCGACCAGGCACAGGATCATTTTCTGGGAATCCGGGCCCAGGTCGGCTCCCGTCTGTCGCAGCTCGATTCGGCCGATGCATCGCTCGAAGACCGCAGCATCGATATCCAAACGTCGCTCTCGGACCTGCAGGACCTCGACTATGCGGAGGCGCTGGCACGCATGAACCAGCAGATGGTGGGTCTGCAGGCGGCGCAGCTGTCGTATTCGCAGATCTCGCAGCTGTCGCTGTTCAATTACTTGAGGTAACGGGCAGATATTCGTGACGCGTCAGTGATCGGCGAAGGGACAATCGCCTGACACCTGCGTTTGCATCGTACATGGACGTACCGCATGCCCGGCCTGCCGCTGCTCGATCCCAAGCTCGACCTGATTTTCAAGCGCCTGTTCGTCGACGCGCCGGACCTGCTGGCGGATCTGATCAACGCGGTGCGCAGCAACGAACCGCCCCTCGTCGAACTGCAGATCCTCAACCCGCAGATCGCCCCGGAAGAACTCACTGGCAAGTTCGTCGTGCTGGACATCCTCGCCCGCGACCTGACCGGGCAGGTGTTCAACATCGAGATGCAGACGTGCAAGCACGCGGGTTGGTCCTCGCGCACGGTCTACTACCTGGCGCGTACCCTCGGCCGGCAATTGCAGGCCGGCGAGAGCTACGCCCAGGTGCAGCCGGTGATCGGCATTCATCTGATGGACTTCGATCTGTTCGAGGAAGCTCAGGCGTGCTGGGTGTTTGAACTGCGCGACGGCCAGCGCCCCGCGGTGCGACTGGACCGCAGCCTGCAACTGCACCTGATCGAACTGCCCAAGGCGGACCGGCTGCGTTCCCAAGCCGGGAGTGCTCTGGCAGACTGGATCGCGTATTTCAGGCACTGGCAGGAGGAGGCCATCATGCGCGGCATCGACCGTCCGGCGATCCAGAAGGCCCGGCAACATCTCGAAGCCCTGTCCGGTGATGAGCTAGTCCGTTACCAGGCGTTCGTGCGTGAGCGGGCGCTGCATGACGAGGTGACGGAGAAGGAGGAGGCTGAGGCCAGAGGAGAGGCCAAGGGCCGCGTGGCTGGCGAGGTCAACATCCTGCGCCGTCTGTTGCGAGCCCGGTTCGGCCCGCTGCCCGCTGCCATCGAACAGCGCCTGCAAACCGCCAATGAGGCGGAGCTGACCCTCTGGGCCGACCGGGTACTGTTCGCCGAGCGGCTGGAGCAGGTGTTCGCGGATTGATTTGTTCATAGAGTCACGCCCTCGGATCCCCTCCTCCGCGTAGCGGGGGAGGGTTAGGGTGGGGGCGAGTGGGAGTTGCGCAGCTTTTTCAAGCAACCCCCATCCTGTCCTTCTCCCCTCGCTGGGGGATCTCCGGCTCGCTTCGCGCGCCTCCTCCCCGCTGCGCGGAGGAAGGGACGCCTGATTCGCTCTCATCTCAAAGCCTGACCTGCAAGCCTGACCCGCAGCAGGCGCCTCTTCCTCCTGCACCCGCACCGCGGACAAACCACCGCGAAGCACAACGTTCCGTGATCCATTCCGCACTTCTCAACGATCGCCATTGCCCCTCTCAAGTTCGCCCGGCGGGCACCGATACAGCCCTTGAAACAGCAATCCGGCGCACATCACGCCGCCAGTGCTGAAATGAGAGCCGCGGACGGGCGTCCCGGCAAAGTAGTTACCAGGAGTTAGTTTCATGGCACTTGTTATCAACACGAACGTGATGTCGCTGAATGCTCAACGCAACCTCACGACATCGGGCAACCAGCTCGCGACGTCCCTGCAGCGTCTGTCTTCCGGTCTGCGCATCAACAGCGCGAAGGACGACGCCGCCGGTCTCGCGATTTCCGAGCGTTTCACCAGCCAGATCCGCGGCCTCACGGTTGCGGCCCGCAACGCCAACGACGGTATCTCGCTCACGCAGACCGCCGAAGGCGCGATGGCTGAAACCAGCAACATTCTGCAGCGTATGCGCGAACTGTCGCTGCAGTCCGCCAACTCGACCAACAGCACCGGCGACCGCCAGGCGCTGCAGGAAGAAGTGGTGCAGCTGCAGGCTGAAATCGACCGTATCGCCCTGAACACCGAGTTCAACGGCCAGCGCATCATCGACGGTTCGTTCAGCAGCGCGTCCTTCCAGGTTGGCGCGAACGCGAACCAGACGATCAACTTCGCCATCGGCAGCGTGAAGGCTTCCAGCATCGGCGGCATCGCGCAGGAAACCGGCACGGAAGTGTCGGGTGCTGCATCGACCGACATCACGATCAGCGTGAACGGCGGCGCGGCCACCACGATCAACACCAGCGCCGGCTTTGCCGGTACGGCGGATGGTCAGGACGGCACCTCGGCTTACGCCAAGGCTCGCGCCATCAACGACGCCGGCATCGCCGGTCTGACGGTCCGCGCCTCGACCACCGGTACCCAGACGGTTGGTGCGATCGGCGGCACGGCTGCCGATACGTACAACCTGTCGATCAACGGCACGGCGGTGTTCACGAACCAGGACGTCGCCACGGCCCTGTCGAACTCGGCTCTGCGCGACGCGATCAACGGCGTGTCGAACCAGACGGGCGTCATCGCCAGCCTGAACGGCGGCGCTCTCACCCTGACGGCGGCTGACGGCCGCAACATCACGGTGACCGAAAGTGGCACGGGTTTCACTGCCGGTACCGACGGTCTCACGGTGACGGGTGGTGACTTCGCCGATGCGCTGCGTGGCACGCTCGCGGTGTCCTCGACGGGCTCGCTGGACATCGGCGGCACTGTCGCCACCCTCGGCCTGAACGCCGCGATTGCCAAGGACGCGCTGGGCGTCGACTCGCTCGACATCTCGACGATCGAAGGCGCACAGAGCGCGATCATGCGCATCGATGCGGCGCTGTCCTCGGTCAGCTCCAACCGCGCCGCGATGGGTGCCTTGCAGAACCGCTTCACGTCGGCCATCACCAGCGTGCAGACGACTGCCGAGAACCTCTCGGCCGCGCGTTCGCGCATCCTGGACACGGACTTCGCGGCTGAAACGGCAGCGCTGACCCGTTCGCAGATCCTGCAGCAGGCAGGTACGGCGATGGTGGCGCAGGCCAACTCGGCTCCGCAGAACGTGCTCAGCCTGCTCCGTGGTTAATCCACGGTGAGGTGAGACGGCCATGACCCAACGCCTTCGGGCGAACCGGTCTGCAGCGGGCGGTGAGGGACGCAAGTCTCTCACTGCCCGCTGCCTTTTCTGTTTTCCCTCTTCGCAGGCGGAGGAGGTGCAGTCATGAAGGCAATGGAAACGGCCACGGCAGTCGTCGCTACGAAAGTCGCAAGCAATTCCAGCCCCCTTGGCGCGAAAGTTGCTACGGATGTTCGGATGGCCGCGACCGTCGAAAAGCCGGCGCAGCAGCCGTCTGCCGAGGAACTGAACGCAGCGGTGCGTGCAGCGGCCCGGCAGATCGATTCGTATTTGAAGAGCGTCGGTCGCGAAGTCGAATTTCGCGTCGACGACGAATCCGGCGTGACAGTGGTGACGGTACGCGAAACCGCGACCGGCACCGTCATCCGGCAGATTCCCAATGAAGAGGTGCTGCAACTCGCGCGGCGCTTCGACGCCAGGTCGATGTCCTTGCTCGACCTGACGGTGTAACGGCAGCGCGACCATGACTGGAGAAGGCTAGTGGCAACATCAACGGCAGTCGGCGGATCGCAGATCGACGTTCGGTCCCTCGCGTCGCAGCTCGTCGCGGCCGACCGAGCCACCGCGGATCAGCAGATCGCCCGCCAGAGCGCGCGCGTCACGACGCAGATCTCCGCGCTTGGCCAGTTGATGGGCTCCATGTCCACGTTCCGCTCGGCGCTGACGTCGCTCAAGACCGTGGATGCCTTCAGCACCCGCTCGGCAGTCAGCGGCAACAAGGAGGTTTTCACCGTCTCGGCAGGGTCCGCTTCCGTGCCGGGCACCTACGAGGTATCGGTCCAGCAGCTCGCCAAAGCCCATCAGATTTCCTCCAATCCGTTCGCCGGCGGCAGCGGCAGCACCGTGGGAACAGGTACCTTGACGCTGTCGCTCGGCAGTTCCAGTTTCTCTGTGGAAATCACCAGCGAGAATTCGACGCTGGCCGGTATCCGCGACGCCATCAACGGCTCGTCGGATAACGTGGGTGTGCGGGCGACGATCGTGCAGGGCACCGATGGCGCGCGCCTCGTGTTGTCTTCGTCCAGGACCGGCGAAGCCAATAACCTCGCCGTCGCGCAGACGGGCGGCGATGGCGGCCTCTCGGCGGTTGCATTCAGCGCTGACGATACGTCGAACTACACGGTGATCGCAGCGGCGCAGGACGCCATCGTGAACATCGCGGGTGCCGAGAGCCGCAGCGGTTCGAACGTCATCGACGGCGTCGTCGACGGGGTGACCCTGACGCTGCTCAAGACGACCGCGGAGGATGAGACCGTTTCGCTGACGATCGGCTATGACTCTGCGGCGGCGACCAAGAAGATCGAAGGATTCGTCAGTGCCTACAATGCGCTGGCAACCCAGATGGCGAAGCTGCGCAGCTACAGCCCCGGAACCAACGTTGCCGGTCCCATGATCGGCGACTCACTGCTCTCGTCCATCGAGAGCGAGCTGCGCCGGGCACTGGCTCAGCCCGTCGATGGCCAGGCAAGCGGGTTCCAGACGCTGGCGGCGATCGGCATCACCACACAGCGCGATGGCACGCTTGCCATCGACAGCACGAAGCTGCAGAAGGCCCTCACCGACAACTTCGATGCGGTCGGCAAGCTGTTTGGTTCGGAATCGGGCATTGCCGCCAACCTGTACAGCAAGGCGGACGCGCGACTGCAGTCGGGTGGTGGTCTGGATACGCGCAGCAAGGCGCTGACGAAACAGCAGGAAAGTATCGTGAAGCGCAAGGACGATCTCGATGCGCGAATGGAAGCAAAGCTGCAGGTCTACATCATGCAGTTCACGCGTCTCGACACGATGCTGTCGCAGATGCAGGTGACGTCGAGCTACATGTCGCAGCAGATCGAGTCGCTGCAGAATCTCAACAAGAAGTAGAGATTTCAGGGGCGCGAAGACGGATCTGGGCGGCGGAGTTGCTCAAGTCTCCCTGCAAGCCGCCGTTATCCTTCGTAGAAGGATTCGGAGCAGTTACATGTCAGGCTATGCGCGTACATCGAACTTGGCTGCATACCAGAGCGCTGCCGCTCATGGTGGCGTCGCTGCGTCCGATCCGCATGGGCTCATCGTGATGCTGATGGACGGAGCGCTCGAACGCATTGCGACCGCCCGCGGCTGCATGCAGCGCGGCGAGACCGCCGAAAAGGCCCGCTTGCTGAACCGCACGATCTCGATCGTCGCCGAATTGCACGGCAGTCTCGACATGACTTCCGGCGGACAGATCGCTGCCAATCTCGGCGACTTGTACGATTACATGAGCCGCCGGCTGCTGACCGCCCTGGCCAACAACCAAGCAGAACTGCTGGATGAAGTCAGCGGTCTGCTGAACGAACTGCGCAGCGCCTGGGTCGCCATTCCTGTCGACGCCCGGCAGGTGACGCGATGACCTCCGCCATCGCCGACAGCGTCATGGCCGTCACGCACAAGCTCGTGCGGCAGGCCATGCACGGTCAGTGGCAGGATGTGCCGAAGACGGTCGAAGAGCGCCGCGTGCTGCTCGATCGTCTCAATGCCAGCGCGTCGCCGTCGGACCAGCAGTGGCTGCTGGCCTTGCGCCAGGCGATGGCCGAATCGGACGCCGCGGTCGCGAAGATCGCCGCCGTGGACTCGCCGGAGGCTGCGCTCGCCGCAGGGCCGGAGCAGGGCGTCCACACGGTCGACGCGACGCTCGAGATGATCCGACACAGTCGTTGAAGGGCAGGGCCTGACGATGTACGAAGGACTCGACACCATCGTTCTTTATGAAGAGCTGGCTTACGAGGATGTCGTGCCGCTCGAATGGCGTCCGTTGCCGGAACCGTTCGATCCCGCCGTCGTCGGCAGCTTCGCGGATCGCAACCTGCGTTCCCTGCAGGCGCTCGCCGCGCTCGAAGAGCACGGCCAGCTCGAAAAGCCGGACGACTCGCAACATGCCGCCGACATTGCGCGCCTCGACCTGAAGGTCAATCTGCTGCTCGACATGGTCGGCAAGCTGCTGGTTTCCAGCCAGCCGCGACCGCGACCGGCATCGATCCGTTTCAATGCACTCGGCGCCGTGTGGCATGCGGGTGCGCCGTATCCCCCGCTCGGCAATCAGGGCGTGCTCGAGATCTATCTGCGCGATTGCATCGCCGAGCCGCTGCGACTGGTGGGCCGGATCGCCTCGATCGCGCCGGATGGCCGAATCAAGGCGCGCTTCATTCCTCCGGGCGAGCACATCGCCGACCTGCTGGAGAAACTCGCGTTCCGGAAGCATCGGCGCCAGGTGGCGGGTGTGAGGCAGCCGAAGAAACCGTAGTCGTCGATCTCTTCTTCTTCACTGTGGGGCCGGCTTCAGCCGGCCTCTTTTCGGAGTCAGGCTAAAGCCTGACCTACAGGAAGAATTTGCGCCTCTTAACTGTGGGGCCGGCTTCAGCCGGCCTCTGAGGAGTCAGGCTGAAGCCTGACCTACAGGAAGAATTTGCGCACGCGCCTTCCTCGCCGAAATTTTTTTCGCAGCAGAACGTGATGCATTGCACGCGATGTCGTCACTAACACGCACTCGCGACTAAGTGCTTCCCCTACACGTGCGCCAAAAAATTGGCAGCAGTTCACGCGAAGCCGTTGTTCAGGGATCCCCTGATATGACATCAGCGACACCACAGCAGAATCGATCGCGAGCCGCATGATGTCGCGCGCATCGCGATGACGATGAGCGCCGTGCGGTTCAGGGAATCACTGAAGATTCTGCGCACCGCTGGGGAAGAAGATGAATTCGATTGAATCGGCAAGAACGCGAATGACAACGCTGCAGCGTGCGGTCGTCTACGACTGCGACGTCGAGCGGGCCGGGCAGGTCGCTGCCGTACTGAAGATTCTGGAACTCGAACCGCTGCTCATCGATCACTCGGCGCTGATGCGCGCGGTGATCCAGTCGCCCACCTCGCCGCCGGCATTGCTGGTGGGCGATGTAGGGGATTCCCTGGACTGGCGCGAACTCGGCGCCGCGCTGCGCGAACAGCTGGGTGACGTCCCGGTCGTCGCTTACGGTTCGGCGGAGGCGGCGGAGCAGCTCGCTGCGGCCGTCGGGCACTCGCGCGTCATCCGCCTGCCGTTTCCGTTCCGGCACCAGGCACTGGCGAAGGCGCTGCACGTGCCCTCGCAGGCCGCGCTCGAAGAAGCCGGCGACGTCGTCATGCCGACCGGCAACTCGCCCGCGATCTGCGACGTCGGTCGCCTGATCCGGCAGGTGGCGGCGCACGATTCCAGCGTCCTGATCCTCGGCGAGTCCGGCACCGGCAAGGAACTGGCGGCGCGCGCCATTCACGATGCCAGCCCGCGGCGCCAGCGCCCGTTCGTCGCCATCAACTGCGGCGCGATTCCGGCGGAGCTGCTGGAGAGCGAACTGTTCGGCCACGAGAAGGGCTCGTTCACCGGCGCCATCGCCGCGCGCAAGGGCCGCTTCGAGATCGCCGAAGGCGGCACGCTGTTCCTGGACGAGATCGGCGACATGAGTCTGCCGATGCAGGTCAAGCTGCTGCGCGTCCTGCAGGAACGCATTTTCGAACGCGTCGGCAATCACGCGCCGATCCGCTGCAACGTCCGCATCATCGCGGCGACGCATCGCAATCTCGAAGATTCCATCGCCCGCGGCAATTTCCGCGAAGACCTGTTCTATCGCCTCAACGTCTTCCCCATCGAAATGCCGGCGCTGCGCGAGCGCATCGAGGATCTGCCGCTCCTGATCCGCGATTTCTCGAACCGCAACGTCACCGAAGGCCGCAGCCGTATCGAACTGACGGGGCGCGCGATGGAAGCGCTGAACCGGCATCCCTGGCCCGGCAACGTCCGCGAACTCGGCAACCTGATCGAGCGCCTGTCGATCCTGTGTCCCAATCGCAAGGTCGACATTGCCGACCTGCCGCCGAAGTACCGGCCGGCCGGCGTGGTCGAGGACCTGCTGAGCCGCGAAGACGAAGAGGCCCTGCAGGTGGCGACGCTGCCCGAAGAAGAGGAGAGCGCGGTGCTCGACGAATTCGCCATCGACGACCGTGCGGCACTCGACATGCTCACCGAAGTGACCAGCCACGAGATGCTGGCCGAACTGCCCGCGGGCGGGCTCGACCTGCGCGATCACCTGTTCGAGATCGAGCGTTCGCTGATCCGCCAGGCGCTGAGCCGTGCCGGCGGCACCGTCGCGCATGCGGCGCGTCTGCTCAAGCTGCGTCGTACCACGCTGGTGGAAAAGCTGCGCAAGTTCGAAATGCTCAACGAGGCCGCGGCGACAGAAGTTTGACGCGGCAGCGGCCAGCGGTTGCCGCAGCGGACACGGATCACACGGCAGGACCCTGCCACCTGTGATGGAGTCCGCAGGATCGAATCGCAAATGAGCCCGGGCGGGGCACTGGAACAGAACTTGCTCCTTCCGTGCCGTGATGAACGCAAACGCATATGTAGATGAGACAGGCCGCGAGCTGCGAGCCGTGAGCCGCGAGCCGGAAGCGCTCGCCGCGAGCGCGGACCCGCTGGCTCATGCCTCGGGCCCCAAGCCTCAAGCCGTCGACTTCGTCGCCGTCGCTCCCGAATCTCTGCGCCTGGCCGCCCTCGCGCGCCGCGTCGCTGCCAGCGACTGCACGGTGCTGATCGCCGGCGAGTCCGGCACCGGCAAGGAAGTGCTGGCGCGATTCATTCACCGCTGTTCGCCGCGCGCGACGCAGCCTTTCGTCGCGGTCAACTGTGCGGCGATTCCCGAGAACATGCTGGAGGCGATGCTGTTCGGTCACGAGCGCGGCGCCTTCACCGGCGCGCATGCCAGTCATGCCGGCAAATTCGAGCAGGCACAGAACGGCACGCTGCTGCTGGATGAAGTGACGGAAATGCCGCTGGGCCTGCAGGCGAAGCTGCTGCGCGTGCTGCAGGAACGCGAAGTGGAACGCATCGGCGGTCGCGCACCGGTCGCGCTCGACGTGCGCGTGCTGGCCACGACCAACCGCAATCTGCGCGCCGAAGTGGCCGCGGGCCGTTTCCGCGAAGACCTGTACTACCGGCTCAATGTATTCCCGCTGTCGACGTCACCGCTGCGCGAGCGTCGCGACGACGTGCTGCCGCTGGCGATGCGCCTGCTGACCTCGCGCTGCCGTCCCGGCGAGCGCATTCCCGCGCTCAGCGCCGACGCGGCGCATCTGCTGCTGACCTATCCGTGGCCGGGCAACGTGCGCGAACTCGACAACGTCATGCAGCGTGCGCTGATTCTCTGCAGCGGGGCGGTGATCGAGGCGGAGCATGTGCAGCTGGAAGCCACTGGCGACTGGCGGCTGGCGACTGGCCAGAAGGTCGAAGCGGCGTCAGTTGAGCCGTTGCGTTCACCCGTTGCGGCGCGCAGCGTGGAGCAGGGCGTGTTGTCGACCTCGCTCGACGCCACCGAACGCGACCTGATCCTCGATGCGCTGCGCGTCGACCACGGCAATCGCCAGGCCGTGGCGAAGCGCCTCGGCATCAGCGCGCGGACGTTGCGTTACAAACTCGCGAAGCTGCGCGATGCGGGAGTCGAAGTATGAGTTCGTTGCAGATCGATGCCGTGCTGTCGCAGATCCGCGCGATGCAGTCGCAGGTGCGCGGTGTCGGCGGTCAGATGCAGGAGGCGCCGCAGGCCGTTGCCGGCGTGCGTCCGGATGCTGCTGCGCCCGGTTCCTTCGCCAACGTGCTGAAGCAGGGCATCGAACAGGTCAACCAGGCGCAGCAGAAGGCCTCGTCGCTTTCGACGCAGTTCGAACGCGGCGTGCCGGGCATCGAACTGCCGCAGGTGATGCTCGAAATGCAGAAGGCCAGCGTGTCGTTCCGCGCGCTCACCGAGGTGCGCAACCGGTTTGTGAGTGCGTATCAGGAAATCATGAACATGCCGATCTGAGCGGGGCGAGTAGCGATGAGCTGCGAGCTGCGAGCCGGAAGGCACTGACGCAATCTATGAATATCGAGAGGAAATACCCTGTGATCGGCGGTAAAGGCGCAAGGTGCGACGTTCTGGCTCACAGCTACTTGCTCATTGCCCGTAGCTGCTTCGCTCCGGCAGGGAGCGAAGCATGAGCGCCGAAGCCCTCGCCTTGCCGCGGCCCACGCTCATTCCGCCGCAGCTCAAGCCGTTGCTGATCCTCATCGGCATCGCGGCCGCGGTCGCGGCCGGCGTCGGCATCGTGCTGTGGTCGAAGGAGCCGACGTACGCGCTGCTCTACGGCAATCTCGGTCAGCAGGATTCGGCGCAGATCGTGCAGGCGCTGCAGACCAGCGGCATTCCCTACAAGCTCGACAACAACGGCGAGATCACGGTGCCCGCGGATCGCGTGCACGACGCACGGCTGAAGCTCGCGGGCCAGGGTCTGCCGGAAGGCGACGGCGGATTCTCGGTGATGTCGAAGGATCCGGGATTCGGCGTCAGCCAGTTCATGGAAGGCGCGCGCTACCAGCACGCGCTCGAAACCGAACTCGCCCGCACGATCTCCAACCTGCAGCCCGTCGCCGCGGCGCGCGTGCATCTGGCGCTGCCGCGTCAGTCGGCGTTCGTGCGCGACCGGCGCCCGTCGTCGGCGTCGGTGATGCTGCAGCTGAAGCCGGGTCGCCGGCTGGAGCAGGAGCAGGTGACGGCGATCGTCAATCTCGTCGCGTCCAGCATTCCGGAGCTGGAATCGAGCCAGGTGACCGTGGTCGATCAGCAGGGCCGGCTGCTGTCCTCGCCGGAGAAGGCCGAGGACGAGTTCGCCGTGCGCAGCAAGCAGCTCGAAATCGCGCGCGACATGGAAGAACGCTACACGCATCGCATCGAAGAACTGCTCGCGCCGCTGGTCGGTGCGGGACGCGTGCGCGCCCAGGTCGTGGCCGACGTCGAGATGAGCACGACGGAAGAAGCGCGCGAACAGTACCGGCCCGAGAGCCAGATCATTCGCAGCGAACAGACCGCCGAAGAAACCAGCCGCAACGGCGCCGGTCCGCAGGGCGTGCCGGGCGCGCTCACGAATCAGCCGCCGACGCCGGGCGTGGCGCTGCCGCCGGGAGCCGCCGCGAACGCAGCGACGCCGAATGCCGCCGCAACGCCGGCTGCGGGGCAGCAGCCGACGGTGGCGCCGCCGGACAACACTTCGAAGCAGGCGACACGCAACTACGAGATCGATCGCACGGTGGCCTACACCAGGCAGCCGGCCGGTCGTCTGAAGCGCATCACCGTGGCGGTGCTCATCGACAACCTGCGCAGCACCGATGCCGAAGGCAAGGTGACGGAGACGGCGCTGCTGCCGGAACAGATCGAGAACATCACGCGCCTGGTGAAGGACGCGGTGGGTTACAGCGAAGCGCGCGGCGACAGCGTCAATGTCGTCAACGCCTCGTTCAAGGGCGAAACCGTCGTCGAGGACATCCAGCCGGAGACGATTCCGCTGTGGGAACGGCCGCTGCTGCGCGACATCGCCAAGCTCGTCGCGGCGCTGATCGTGCTGCTGGCGCTGGTGTTCGTGGTGCTGCGGCCGCTGATCCGCGGCCTGCTGCCTGCGCCGCCGAAGCCTGTCTATGCGCCGCCCGCGCTGCCCGATGGCACGGCGCCGCAGATGGCCGCTGAAACCGGCGCCACGCCGGCGATAGACTACGAAGGCCAGATCGCGCAGGCGCGCGGCATGGTGGCGCAGGATCCGGGCCGGGTCGCGCAGGTCGTCAAGACGTGGGTGAACACCGGTGAGTAACGGCCAGGAAAAAGCAGCGCAGCGCAGCGGCACCGAACGCGCGGCCATTCTTCTGCTGACGCTCGGCGAGCAGGAAGCCGCCGAAGTGATGAAGCACATGGGCGCCAAGGACGTGCAGCGCATCGGCGCCGCCATGACGCAGCTGCAGAACATCTCGCGCAAGGAAGTCAGCAATGTCCTGCAGGAATTCACGACGACGGTCGAAAGCCAGACCTCGCTCGGCGTCGGCGTCGATGAGTACCTGCGCAAGGTGCTGATCGGCGCGCTGGGCGAGGACAAGGCCGCGGGCGTGATCGACCGCATCCTGTTCGGCCGTTCCAGCAAGGGTCTCGAAGCGCTCAAGTGGATGGACGCGCGCGCCGTGTCGGAGCTGATCCGCCAGGAGCATCCGCAGATCATTTCCATCGTGCTGGCGTATCTCGATCCCGACCAGTCCGCCGACGTGCTGGCGCAGTTTCCCGAGTGGCTGCGCGCCGACGTGATCATGCGCATCGCGACGCTCGACGGCATCCAGCCGAGCGCGCTGCACGAACTCGACGACGTCATCGAGAAGCAGTTCGCCGGCAAGACCGGCGCGCTGAAGACTTCCGTCATCGGCGGCGTCAAGACGGCCGCGAACATCATGAACTTCCTCGACAGCAGCCAGGAAGGCGCGATCCTCGATCACATCCGCAAGGTCGACGAGCCGCTGGGCGGCAAGATCCAGGACCTCATGTTCGTGTTCGACGATCTCGAAGAGATCGATGACCGCGGCATGCAGGAAGTGCTGCGCGCCGTGCCGGGCGAGCGCCTGCTGATCGCGCTGAAGGGTGCGGAGGATTCGCTGAAGGACAAGATCTTCAAGAACATGTCGCAGCGCGCCGCCGAGATGCTTAAGGACGATCTCGAATCGCGCGGCCCCGTGCGGTTGTCCGAAGTCGAAGCCGCACAGAAGGAAATCATCGCGCTGGTGCGCAAGATGGCGGAGTCCGGCACCGTGCAGTTCGGCGGCAAGGGAGATGAGTTCGTATGACCGGCCCCGCAGTCGCCCGCTGGGATCTGCCCACCGTGTCCGGCAATGCGATACAAGGGCGCCGCGCCGGGCCGACGGTGGCGGAGCTCGAAGCGATCGAAAAGCGCGCGCACGACGAGGCGTTTGCCGTGGGGCGTGAGGCCGGGCTCAAGGCAGCGAAGGCCGAGATGCAGCCCGTCATCGAACAGCTCCGCGCCAGGGTTGCGAGCCTGTCGGCCGTGTTCGACAAGCTTGCGAAGCCGCTCGACGAACTCGACGCTGAAGTCGCCGATCAGCTCGCGCGCCTGTCCATGTCGATCGCCAAGCAGGTGATCCGGCGCGAACTGCGCACCGATCCGACCCAGATCATCGCCGTGATGCGCGAGACCGTCGCGCTGCTGCCGGCCTCGGTACGCCAGATCCGCATCCACATGCATCCGGAAGATGCCGCCGTCGTGCGCGAACACCTCGCGGCGCCGGGCGGCGATCTCGCGTGGAGCATCGCCGAGGACCCGATGATGAGCCGCGGCGGCTGCATGGTCCTTTCCGAGACGTCGCAGATCGATGCGCGCATCGAATCGCGTATGGCCAGCGTCGCGAGTGCGATGCTCGGCGAGCAGCGTGCGGAATCGAGAACGGAGGAATAGCCGCAAAAAGGCGCAAAAAACGCACAAGGTAATCGGAAGTCGAAGACAGATCCTTCTTCACTTTGTGACCTTTGCGCCTTTTTGCGGCCATTTTCCGTCTCTCAATCATGAACAACCCCACAACCAACCGCGCACCGAACTGGCTGAAGCAACTGGACCAGCTCCAGCGCAAGGTCGAGCGCGTGCCGCCGCCGCCGGTGGAAGGCGTGCTGACGCGCATGATCGGGCTGACGCTCGAAGCGTCGGGTTGTCAGGCGGCCGTCGGCGATCGTTGCGATGTGATGGCGACGGATGGCGCGCGGATCGAGGCGGAGGTCGTCGGCTTCGCGGGCGACCGGTTGTTTCTCATGCCGACCGGCGACATCCACGGACTCAAGCCGAATGCGCGCGTGATCCCGCGGGTCGGTGCGGAGACGGTGGCGGTCGGTCCGGCCTTGCTCGGTCGCATCATCGACGGGGCAGGGCAGCCGCTCGACGGGCTGGGGCCGATCGAATGCGAGGATCGCGTGCGCCTGACCGGCGTGCCGATCAATCCGCTGGCGCGCCAGCCGATCAGTGAACCGCTCGACGTCGGTGTGCGCGCGATCAATTCGGTGCTCACCGTCGGCCGCGGGCAGCGCGTCGGCCTGTTCGCGGGCAGCGGCGTCGGCAAGAGCGTGCTGCTCGGCATGATGGCGCGCTTCACCAGCGCGGACGTGATCGTCGTCGGGCTGATCGGCGAGCGCGGCCGCGAAGTGAAGGAATTCGTCGAGCGCATTCTGGGACGCAAGGATCGCGATCGCGCCGTCGTCGTGGCGACGCCGGCGGACAATCCGCCGCTGATGCGTCTGCACGGCGCGTGGCGCGCGACGGCCATCGCCGAGTACTTCCGCGACCAGGGCAAGAGCGTGCTGCTCATCATGGATTCGCTGACGCGCGTGGCGCAGGCGCAGCGCGAGATCGGTCTGGCGATCGGCGAGGCGCCGGCGACCAAGGGCTATCCGCCGTCGGTGTTCGCGCGCATTCCGCAGATCGTCGAGCGCGCGGGCAACGGGGCCGAAGGCAGCGGCTCGATCACGGCTTTTTATACGGTACTGACCGAAGGCGACGATCAGCAGGATCCGATCGCCGACTCGGCGCGCGCCATTCTCGACGGACACATCGTGCTGTCGCGACGTATCGCGGAGGCGGGGCAGTATCCGGCGATCGATGTGGAAGCGTCGATCAGTCGTGCCATGCACGAGATCGTGCCGGCGGAACACAGTGCGATGGCGCGACGGCTGCGGCAGTCGCTGTCGTCGTATCAGCAGAATCGGGATCTGATTGCGATCGGCGCGTACCAGAAGGGATCGGATCCGCGCATCGATGCGGCGATCGCGCAGTGGCCGGCGATCCAGCAGTTCCTGCAGCAGGACATGCGGGAGAAGGTGGCTTACGAGGAGAGTATCGCGGCGTTGCAGGCGGTGACGAGGGAAGGGAAGTGATCGGCCGGTTGCTGCGGCTTCTCTCGCTGTGGGGCCGGCTTAAGCCGGCCTTCAGAGTCAGGCTGAAGCCTGACCTGCAGAAGAAAGGACAGGACGGTTTTGCGGTCGGGGCTGGGTGAGTCAGTCATGCGCCGCGCCGATCGATTGCAGCCCGTCCAGAACCTCGCCGACGACGCCGAGCGTCGCGCGGCGCAGCGTGTAGCTGCCGCGGAGCGCAGCCAGCGCGAGGCCGAGGCGAAGCTGTCGGATCTGGAGAGCTACGCCGCCGACTATCAGCGTCAGTACACCGGGCGAGTTGCGTCGGGTATCGGCGTGACGGAACTGCGGGATTACCAGGCATTCCTGGCACGACTGAACGATGCCATCCGCCAGCAGCGGGCCATCGTGAGTCGCACGCGTCACGACAGTGATGCCGAGCGCCTGCGCTGGCAGGAAGCGGCGAAGCGCAGCAAGGCGCTCGACCATGTCGCCGACAAGTGGCGCGACGAAGAGCGCCGGGCGGCGGACAAACGCGAACAGAACGAGATCGATGAGAGGGCGCTGCTGAAGGCAGCGCGGACGGAGCGATGATCGCAATGAGCACACCCACGATTCCCGCGGCTCCGGCCGCTGCGGCGCCGGCTTCGGCGGGCGCGCAGGCGACCGAAGTCGCTGCCGGCGACTTTCTGCTCATGCTCGGGCAACTGCTCGGTGCGCCGGTGGCGCAGACGGGCGGCAAATCCGCGGCGCCGGCGGCGGCCACGGAGACCGACGTCGATACTGAAACGGCGGCGCAGGATGCCGCCGCGATCACGGGCGTCCCGGTGCCGGTGGTCACATTGCCAGTGACGCAGCCGCCGCAGGGGCAGGGGGCCGACGCCGGGATCGCGGCCGTTGCGACGTCGACGCCGAAAGCCTCGTCCGCTGCCGCGGATGCGACGCTCGCGAAGACCCTGCTCGACGCCGCGAATGGCGTCGATACCCAGCAGACGGACGCAGCGACGACGGGATCGCAGCAGCCGCACCTGTCGAGCGATGTATCGCAGCAGTTGCGGATCACTGCTGCTCCCGATCCCGGTCCGACGCGCACCCTGCACAGCACCGTCGGCAGCTCGCAGTGGGCCGATGAACTGAGCACCCGCATGATGCTGATGAGCGAGCGCGGCCAGCATTCGGCCTCGTTGCGCCTGAATCCCGAACACCTGGGGCCGCTCGAAGTGCGCATTGCCGTGCGCGACGATCAGGCGTCGGTGTGGTTCGGATCGGCTCACGCCGATACGCGTGCAGCGATCGAACAGGCGTTGCCGCGTCTGCGCGAACTGTTTGCCTCGCAGGGGCTGTCGCTGGCGGATGCCGGCGTGCATCACGATGCGCCGCGCGAGCAGTCGCGGCAGTCGTCCACCGGCGCGATGAACGACCCGCTGGGCGGCGGGAGTGAGACGGAAGTCACGTCGGTTCAGATCGCCTCGCGCCTTGGGTTGGTCGACGAGTACGTCTGACCACTCCTCCTCTTCCTGTGGGGCCGGCTTTAGCCGGCCTGAAGATGTCAGGCTGAAGCCTGACCCACAGAGGAGGGAAGAGAACAGTGTGCTGATCGTCACACTCGCTGCGCCAACTTTCCGGCGCACGTGCACAGTTCACACTCGACGGAAGCGCTGAAACCCTTGTTTTAAAGGCATTTGGCGCACTCTCGCGATCCGTGGCACGCGCCTTGCTAATCAAGGGGCAGTCATTCGTCGAGGATCCTGTCGATGTCCGAAGCCGTCGCCGCTCCCGCCCCGCGTTCAGGGTCGAAAATGTTCATGGTGATCCTGGTGGCCGTGCTGGCGGCCGGCGCCGCAGGCACGGGCGTCTACTTCATGACCGGCAAGAAGGGTGATGAAGCAACGGCGGATGCCGAACACAAGCAGGCGAAGGCCAAGCTGCCGCCGACCTACGTCAAGCTCGATCCGCCCTTCGTCTCGAACTTCGAGTCGCGCGGTGCGATGCGCTTCCTGCAGGTCTCGGTGGAAGTCATGACGCGCGATGTCGTGGTGGCCGATCTGGTCAAGCAGCACGATCCGATGGTCCGCAACGACCTGCTGATGCTGTTCGGCACGCAGACGTACGACACGATCAGCACGGCCGAAGGCAAGGAGCAGCTGCGCACCAAGGCGCTCGAGGCGGTCCGCAATGTCATCACCACGCAGGGCGGCGACGGCGCGAAGGTCGAACAGCTCTACTTCACGAGTTTCGTGATGCAGTGAAGGAAGAGAAGTGACGAGGGTGACGTCAGTCACGCAAGTCACGAAGGCAAGACAGTCCGGATCCTCACCCTCGTCACATACGTAACTTTCGTCACCCTCGTCACTCACTACTTTTTATGTCCGGCCAAGACGTACTCAGCCAAGACGAAATCGATGCGCTATTGCATGGCGTAGACAGCGGCGCGGTCAAGACCGAAGACAACGCAACGCCCGGCGAGGCGCGCAACTACGATTTCACCAACCAGGTGCGGATCGTGCGCGGCCGCATGCCGACGCTCGAGATGATCAACGAGCGCTTCGCACGCCTGTTCCGCACCAGCCTGTTCAACATGCTGCGCCGCGCGCCGGAAGTGGCGGTGGCGCCGATCAAGATGCAGAAGTTCAGCGAGTACGTGCACTCGCTGCACGTTCCCACCAGCTTGAACCTGGTGCGGGTGCTGCCGCTGCGCGGCACCGGGCTGATCGTGCTGGATCCGAAGTTCGTCTTCACCGTCGTCGACAACTTCTTCGGCGGCAATGGCCGCTTCGCCAAGATCGAAGGCCGCGAGTTCACCGCCACCGAGAACCGCATCATCCACATGCTGCTGAAGCATGTCTTCGCCGGCGTGAAGGAAGCCTGGTCGCACGTGGCCAAGCTCGACATCGAATACCTGAATTCCGAGATCAATCCGCACTTCGCCAACATCGTGAGCCCGACGGAAATCGTCGTGGTGACGAGCTTCCACATCGAACTGGACGGTGGTGGCGGCGAGATCCACATCACCATGCCTTACGCGATGATCGAACCGCTGCGCGAACTGCTCGATGCCGGTGTGGCGAGCGATCGCGTCGAGCACGACGAACGCTGGGCGATCGCGCTCCGGGAAGAAATCGAAGATGCCGAAGTCGAGCTCTCGACCCTGCTGGGTCGCGGCAAGCTGACCATGCAGCAGCTGATGGATCTGCAGCCCGGCGACATCATTCCCTGCGATTTCGCGGGGCGCGCGACCGTCCTGGCCGAGGACGTGCCGATCTTCCGCGGTACCTTCGGCCTCTCGCATGGCCAGCAGGCCGTGCAGATCGAAGAACGCGTCAGCCGCTTCAAGCCGAAGATTCTGGAAACGCTGCTCGTCAACAAGATCTGATCACCTTCTTTCACGGAAACACTCATGAACGCCAAGTCATCCGATGCTGCAGCACGCGCCGAATTCGGCGACCTGCAGGACAAGGGCACCGGCGATGCATCGCGTGACGTCAACCTGGAAGTCATCCTCGACGTTCCGGTGACGCTGTCGATGGAAGTCGGCCGCACCCGCATTCCCATCCGCAACCTGCTGCAGCTCAACCAGGGCTCGGGGGTCGAACTGGACCGCGCCGCGGGCGAGCCGCTCGACGTGTTCGTCAACGGCACGCTGGTCGCGCACGGCGAAGTCGTCGTCGTGAACGAGAAGTTCGGCATCCGGCTGACGGACGTGATTTCGCCGGCCGAGCGGATCAAGAAGCTGAAGTGATGAAAGTCATGAAGGCGACGAGGGTCGAAAGAACGGGCGGTGCGCTGACGCAGCGCGCTCTTGCCCTCGTGACTTCCGTGACCTTCGTCGCTCTCTCCGCTTCCGCAGCCGAAAAACCCTTCGCCGCGCCGCAGGCCACCGAACACGTCTCTCCGACGAGTGCAGGCTCGCTGTTGCAGGTCACGTTCTCGCTGGCGCTGGTGCTGGCGCTGGTGTTCGTCGCCGCGTGGCTGGTGCGCAAGTTCAAGGGCTTCGGTCGGTTCGGCGGCAGTGCGATCCGGATCGTTGCTGATACGGCGCTCGGGCCGAAGGAGCGTGCGGTGGTGATTCAGGTGGGTGAGCAGCAGTTGCTGCTGGGAGTGACGCAGCAGCAGGTGAATCTGCTGCATGTGTTGCCTGCGCCGGTTGGCCCCCTCCCTAACCCTCCCCCGGTCGCCGGGGGAGGGCAGGGTGGGGGCCATCCGGGCGTCGACTTCGCCGCCATCCTGCGCCGCAGTCTCGGACTCAAATGACTTCTTCCCTCTTCAAACGCTGCCTGCCGTTGCTGCTGGCGCTGCTGCCGTGCCTGGCCTCCGCCGCCGCGCCCGGCCTCGACGCCGTCACGGTCACCACGAATCCGAACGGCGGCCAGACCTATTCGCTGACGCTGCAGATCCTCATCCTGATGACGGCAGTGACGATGCTGCCGGCCATCGTGCTGATGATGACTTCATTCACGCGCATCGTGATCGTGCTCGGCCTGCTGCGTCAGGCGCTCGGCGCCGGCCAGTCGCCGCCCAACCAGGTGATCATGGGCCTGTCGCTGTTCCTGTCGCTGTTCATCATGGGTCCGGTGATCGATCGCATCCACACCGAGGCCGTGCAGCCCTACATGGCGGGCACCATTGATGCGAATGTTGCGATTGAGCGTGCAAGCGTGCCGCTCAAGCGCTTCATGCTCGACCAGACCCGCGAAAGCGACATCGCCACCTTCGTGCGCATCTCCGGCGGCCAGGGCTTCGAGAAGCCCGAAGACGTGCCGATGCGCATCCTGATCCCGGCGTTCGCCACCAGCGAACTGAAGACCGCGTTCCAGATCGGCTTCCTGATTTTCATCCCCTTCGTGATCATCGATCTCGTGGTCGCCAGCGTCCTGATGTCGATGGGCATGATGATGCTGTCGCCCGTGCTCATCTCCCTGCCGTTCAAGCTGATGCTGTTCGTGCTGGTGGATGGCTGGTCGCTGGTGATGGGGACGTTGGCGGCGAGTTTTTATGTGTAGGGGCATGGGCTACTGGCGACAGGCTACAGGCGACAGGCTGCAGCCAGAGGAGCGCCGAGGTTCTGCCTGTCGCCTGTCGCCTGTCGCCTGTCGCCGCTGCCTGTCCGTTTCTCGACCATGACTCCCGAAACCGTAATGACCGTCGCCCAGCGCGCGCTGGAAATCACCATCCTGCTCGCTGCGCCGATGCTGCTGGCCGCGCTGCTCATCGGTCTGCTGGTGGGTGTGTTCCAGGCGGCGACGCAGATCAACGAAATGACGCTGTCGTTCATCCCGAAGCTGCTCGGCATGGCCGCAACGCTGGTCATCGCGGGACCGTGGATGCTCAAGGTGATGGTGAGCTATACGCGGGAGTTGTTCGAGTCGATACCGGGGTTGATCGGATGAAGAAGGCTACAGGCTACAGGCTACAGGCTACAGGCTACAGGCTACAGCCAGAACCTCGACGCTTCTCTGGCTGTCGCCTGTAGCCTGTCGCCTGTCGCCTGTCCCCTCTCTCCCCATGCTCTCCCTCACCTCCGGCCAACTCGAAGCCTGGTTCGTCCAGTACTTCTTTCCGTTCATCCGGATCGGTGCGTGTTTTCTCGCAGCGCCGGTGTTTGCCGCGAACTTCGTGCCGGCGCGCGTGCGGCTGCTGCTGGCGGGAGCGGTCGCCATCATCATCGGTCCGCTGATTCCCGTGCCTGCGATCACGCCGTTTTCCATCGAAGGCGTCATCGCCACGGTCCAGCAGATCATCATCGGCGTCGCCGTCGCGTTCGTGCTGCAGCTCATCTTCGATGCGCTGGCGATGGGCGGGCAGCTGCTGTCGAACACGATGGGCCTGGGATTTGCCTACAACGTCGACCCGCTGCGCGGCGTGGGCACGCCGGTGCTCGGTCAGCTCTACATGATTCTCGTCACGCTCACGTTCCTCGCGCTCAACGGCCATCTGCGCCTGATCGAGCTGCTGGCGCAGAGTTTCACCACGCTGCCGAGCGGCGCGCAGGGACTCGGCTCCGAACAGCTCTGGAATGTCGTGGCGTGGGGATCGCAACTGTTCAGCGGCGCCGTGATGGTGGCGCTGCCCGGCATGACGGCGCTGCTGGTCGTGAACCTGGCCTTCGGCGTCATGAGCCGCGCCGCGCCGTCGCTGAACCTGTTCGCGGTCGGCTTCCCCATCTCGCTGATCTTCGGCCTGATCATCATCTATATCGGCCTGCCGGCGGTGCAGGCGACGTTTGTCGGCGCGCTGGGCGAGGCGTTTGGGTTGATACAGGGACTGTTGGGGCAATGAAGAACAGGCTACAGGCTACAGGCTGCAGGCTACAGGCTACAGTCAGAGGAGCAGTCGCGTTCTGGCTGTCGCCTGTCGCCTGTCGCCTGTCGTCTGTCCCCTCGCGGTAGCTCCCCATGGCCGAAAACGAAGACGGTCAGGAAAAAACCGAAAGCGCGACTCCCAAGCGCCTGGAGGAGGCGCGCCGCAAAGGGCAAATTCCTCGTTCTCGCGATCTGAGTGCGGCGGCCGTGTTGATGACGGGCGGCATCGCGTTGTCCTCGATGGGCGGCCAGCTCGGCGGCGACATCCATTCGCTCATGCGGCGCGGGCTGACGCTGACGCGCGAACAGTCGATGGATGCGACGCAGATCGTGCCGTCGCTGACCAACGCTGCTCTCGATGGACTCATCGCGTGCCTGCCGATCTTCGGGTTGCTGGCGCTGGTGGCCGTGCTCGCGCCGCTGGCGCTGGGCGGCTGGAGTTTCAGCACCGAATCGCTGATGCCGCAGTTCAACCGGCTCAACCCGCTGTCGGGCATCAAGCGCATGTTCGCGATGCGCAGCGTCGTGGAACTGATGAAGGCACTGGCGAAGTTCGGCGTCGTGGCCGTGATCGCAACCCTGGTGCTGTGGCGCGATACCGCCGAACTGCTGGGCCTGGGTCGCGAGCCCACGGCGCAGGCAATCATGCATGCCTTCACCCTGAGCGGCAGCGCGCTGATCCTGATTTCCTGCGGCATGCTGCTGATCGCCGGCGTCGACGTGCCGTACCAGCTCTGGCAATACGCCAAGCAGCTCAAGATGACCAAGGAAGAAGTGCGGCGCGAGATGAAGGAAAGCGAGGGCTCGCCGGAAGTGAAGGGCCGCATCCGCCAGCTGCAGCAGCAGATGGCGCGCCAGCGCATGATGCAGGACGTGCCGAAGGCGGATGTGATCGTCACCAACCCGACGCACTTCGCCGTCGCGCTGAAGTACGACGAGAAACGCATGCGCGCGCCGATCGTCGTTGCGAAGGGTGTCGACCTGGTCGCGGCGCGGATCCGTGAAATCGGTACCGAACATGCGGTGCCGATCTTCGAGGCGCCGCCGTTGGCGCGGGTGCTTTACAAGAATGTGGATATCGGCGGCGAAGTGCCGGCGTCGGTGTATGTTGCGGTGGCGCAGGTGCTTACCTATATCTTCCAGCTGAAAGCAGCGCGGCGTGCTGGAGCCCGGCCGCCGCAAGCGCCCGTCATCGATGTGACCGAGTGAACGGCGCCTTCTGCCTGTGGGGCCGGCTTCAGCCGGCCTTCTGAGGAGTCAGGCTGAAGCCTGACCCACAGGAAGAGCCCATTCCTTCTTCTTCTTGCCGTTGGACGTTGCCACCGCCGCAGTGAGTGTCGGGGCCGAAAGGCTTTGCTGGACCGTCGCGCGCATGGATGCGCGCGCCGGAGCCCCCATGGATGGGTTCACGGCGTTCCAGCAAAGCCTTTCGGCCCCGGCGCTCACGGTGTCGTGCGCACCCTCTTAAGACCCCCACCCTGACCCTCTCCCCTCTCCGGGGGATTCCGTCGCGCTTACGCGCTCCTCCTCCCCGCTTCGCGGAGGAGGGGACAGAAAGGGAATCCCCGCCGCCTTCCCAAACTGTGAAGAAAGCCCGCTTCGCCAAAACCCGCGTGGCTTGCCGTTTGCAGATATCCCCCTGAGCGTCAGATCAATGACGCGACGGAAATTCGACGCACTTCACACATGGCCGCCAACGCTCCAGCCCTCAACTTCGGCGCTCTGATCCGCTCCGGCATCGGTGTGCCGGTCGGCGTGCTCGCCGTGCTGGCGATGGTGGTGCTGCCGTTGCCGCCGCTGGCGCTGGACGTGCTGTTCACGTTCAACATCGCGCTGTCGCTGGTGATCGTGATGGCCGTCTTCTACGTGGCGCGGCCGCTCGAGTTCGGCGTCTTCCCGACCGTGCTGCTGCTCGCGACGCTGCTGCGCCTCGCACTGAACGTCGCCTCGACCCGCGTCGTGCTGCTGCACGGCCACACTGGTTCGCATGCCGCCGGCAAGGTCATCGAATCCTTCGGTGAGTTCGTGATCGGCGGCAACTATGCCGTCGGCGTGATCGTGTTCGCCATCCTCACCATCATCAACTTCGTCGTCGTCACCAAGGGCGCGGGCCGCATCTCCGAAGTCAGCGCGCGCTTCACCCTCGATGCCATGCCCGGCAAGCAGATGGCGATCGACGCCGATCTCAACGCCGGCCTCATCAATCAGGAAGAGGCGCGCGTGCGTCGCGCCGAAGTGCGCCAGGAAGCGGACTTCTACGGCTCGATGGACGGCGCCAGCAAATTCGTCCGCGGCGATGCGACCGCCGGCATCCTGGTGCTGGTCATCAACATCCTCGGCGGCGTCGCCATCGGCATGATGGCGCACGACATGAGCTTCAAGGATGCGGCGCGCGTCTACACGCTGCTGACGATCGGCGACGGTCTCGTCGCACAGATTCCTGCGCTGCTGCTCTCGACCGCGGTCGCGATCATCGTCACGCGCATGTCCGGCGCGCAGGACATGGGCGGCGAAGTGGCGAAACAGCTCTTCGGCCATCCGCGCGCGCTGGCAGTCGCTGCCGGACTGCTCGGCGTCATGGGCCTGATTCCCGGCATGCCGAACGTGCCGTTCCTCATGATGGCGGCTGCGTGCGGCGGTGCCGCGTGGTTCCTGCACAAGCGTTCGCTGCAGGCGCCGGCGCCGGTAGTCGAAGCGCCGCCTGCGCCCGTGCCGTCGCTGGAAAATCGCGAACTCACCTGGGACGACGTGCAGCCCGTCGACATCATCGGTCTCGAAGTCGGCTATCGACTGGTGCCGCTGGTCGACAAGTCGCAGGGCGGCGATCTGCTGGCGCGCATCAAGGGCGTGCGCCGCAAGCTCACGCAGGATCTCGGCTTCCTGGTGCAGGCCGTGCACATCCGCGACAACCTCGATCTGTCGCCGAATGCCTATCGCATCAATCTCGCCGGCGTGCCGGTGGGCGAGGGCGTCATCTATCCGGAACGCGAACTCGCGATCAATCCGGGCAAGGTGTTCGGTGCGCTGTCCGGCATCGAAACGCGCGATCCCGCCTTCGGCATGGATGCGGTGTGGATCGAACCCGGCATGCGCGATCACGCCCAGACGCTGGGCTACACGGTGGTCGATGCCAGCACCGTGATCGCCACGCATCTCAGCCACGTCATCCAGACGCACGCGCACGAACTGCTCGGCCACGAGGAAGTGCAGCAGCTCCTCAACACGCTGGCCAAGAGCGCGCCGAAGCTGGTCGAAGATCTCACGCCGCGCCTGCTGCCGCTCGGCACCGTCGTGCGCGTGCTGCAGGGCCTGCTCGGCGAACGCGTACCGATCCGCAACATGCGCACGATCGTGGAAACCCTCGCCGAACACGCGGGCCGCACGCAGGACCCGCTGCAGCTGCAGTCGCTGGTGCGCGTCGCGCTCGGCCGCCAGATCGTGCAGGACATCGCCGGCATGTCGACCGAGCTGCCGGTCATCACGCTCGAACCCGATCTCGAACAGCTGCTGAGCAATTCGCTCGGCGGCGCCAACGCCGCGACGCCTGGCCTCGAACCCGGCCTCGCCGAACGCATGCAGCGCCGTCTCGCCGAAGCCGCGCAGCGCCAGGAAATGACCGGCGAACCCGCCGTGCTGCTGGTGCCGCCGCAACTGCGCCAGACGCTGGCGCGCTTCATCCGTTCGGTCGTGCCGAGCATGCACGTGCTGGCGTGGAACGAGATTCCGGACAACCGGAAGGTGAGGCTGGTGACGGCGGTGGGTCGGTGATGATTCGCGCAGCGAATCATTGGGCGACAGGCGACAGGCGACAGGCCACAGCCGGAAGAATCTTGAGGCTGTACAGGTATTACGCGTGACGAAACACATTGAACCTTTCGGCTCCGAGAGCACGTCCTTGCTCCGGCCTGTCGCCTGTCGCCTGTGGCCTGTGGCCTGTCGCCTGGGGTTCCCGCGATGAAAATGAAATCCTACCGCGCCCCCGACATGCGCCAGGCGCTCGCGCTGATCCGCGATGCGCAGGGACCGGATGCGGTCATCCTGTCGAGCAAGCGCATTGCCGGCGGCGTCGAGGTCGTGGCGGCGGTCGACTATGACCCGGATGTGTCGGTGAGCGAAGTATCGCAGGCGCCGGCCGCGGCGATGACTGACTACGACATCGGCCGCGAGAGCTATCACTCGCGCGCCGCGCAGATCGCGGCGGCGATGTCGGTGCGTGCGCAGGGCGAGCGCCCTGTGGCGCAGCCGCGCAAGCCGGCGGCTGAGTCGTTCGCGCCGCGCCAGAAACGCGACGAGATGCGCAGCGAACTCGATGAACTCGTCGCGGGGCAGCCCGCCGCCGTCGGCGAAGAACTGCGCACGCTGCGACAGATGCTGGAAACGCAGTTCGCGACGCTGGCGTGGAACGACCTGTCGCGCCGCGCGCCGGTGCAGATCGCGCTGCTCAAGCAGCTCACCGAACTCGGACTCGCCAGCGATCTCGCCAGCGAACTGGTCGCGCAGATGCCGGGGCGGCTGGAAACCGACGAGGCGCAGCGGCTCGCCATCGCGCAGCTGTCGCGCCGCATCGCCACGATGGAAGAACGCTGGCTGGATCATGGCGGCATCGTCGCCATGGTCGGACCGACCGGCGTCGGCAAGACGACACTCATTGCAAAGCTCGCAGCTCGCTGGGTGATGCGGCATGGCGCGCGGTCACTCGCGCTGATCTCGGCGGACTCGGTGCGCATCGGCGCGCAGGAACAGATTCACACGCTCGGCCGCCTGCTGGGCGTGCCGGCCTACGGCATCGAGAGCGTGCGCGAACTGCCGCAACTGCTGGATCACCTGACCGACAAGCGGCTGGTGCTGATCGACACCGCCGGTCTCAGTCAGCGCGACGAACGTCTGCGCGGCGAACTGATGGCGCTGGCTTCGGCGCATCCGCGGCTCGAAAGCACGCTGGTGCTGTCGGGTGCGGCGCAGGCGGGCGCGATCGAGGAAGCGGTCGAACGATTCTCCGCGGCAGCACCGCAAAGCTGCGTGCTCACCAAGCTCGACGAGGCGACGAGTCTCGGCGGCGCGATCTCGACGCTGATCCGCGCGCAGCTGCCGCTGGCCTATCTCAGCGACGGCCAGCGCGTGCCCGAGGATCTCTCGGCCGCACGCGCTCACCAACTCGTGGCGCGTGCGGTGCAACTGTCGCGCAAGGCGGGTGCAACGGCGGATGAGGATCTGCTGCAGCGAAGGTTCGGCGCCGTGGCGCATGTGATGGCGTGATGAAAGGCAAGGTCAAGAAGGTCACGAAAGTGACGAGAGTGACGAAGGCGGATCGCTTCCGTCTTCATCTTCGTCACTTCCGTGACTTCCGTGACCTTCGTCACTCATAGGATCTCCAAATCAATGGAATCAATGCAAACAGCCGGTCTGCGCAGATCGGTACATCCCGGCCCGGTGCAGGTCATCGCGGTGACCGGCGGCAAGGGCGGGGTCGGCAAGACCAGCGTCGCGGTCAATCTCGCGACGGCACTGGCGACGACCGGACGCCGGGTCATGCTGCTCGACGGCGACCTCGGGCTGGCGAACGTCGACGTGTTTCTCGGCATGTCGCCGCGACACACGATGGCGCACGTGCTGTCGGGCGAGCGCTCGCTCGAAGAAATCATTCTCGAATCGCCGCATGGCGTGCAGGTGGTGCCCGGCGCCTCCGGCGTGGCCGACATGGCGAACCTGTCCGAAGCGGGCCACCTGAGTCTCATCCAGGCATTCAGTGCGCTGAACTCGCGCGTCGACACGCTGATCGTCGATACGTCGGCCGGCATCTCCCACAGCGTGGTGCAGTTCTCGCAGGCGGCGCAGCACGTGCTGCTCGTCGTATGCGACGAACCGGCCTCGATGACCGACGCCTACGCGCTCGTGAAAGTCCTGAGCCGCAATCACGGTGTGAACCGGTTCCGGGTCGTCGCCAACATGGCGCGCGCGCCTGGCGAGGGCGATCACCTGTTCGAAAAACTGCAGCGGGTCACCAGCAAATTCCTGGATGTCACCCTCGAGTACGTTGGGGAAATCCCCGAGGACCCGTACCTGCGTCGCTCAATCCGTGAACAGCGTCCCGTGATTGGCGCATTTCCCGCCAGTCCCTCGACCCGGGCATTCAAGAAACTGGCACTGAAGGCCGATAAGTGGCCTGTACCGGACGGCCCGCGGGGCAATCTCGAATTCTTCGTGGAACGACTGGTACGCCGGCCGCAGGCCCGGCTGGAGGTGGTCCGATGAGCGGCGTCGCGGCATACAAGGCTGGGAAGCCGAATCGCGAGACCGATGCGATGGTGATGCGTCACGCCGAACTGGTGAAGCGCATCGCCTATCACCTGGCGGGGCGCCTGCCCGCGTCGGTGGAAGTTTCGGATCTGATCCAGGCCGGGATGCTCGGCCTGCTGGAAGCGGCGGCCAACTACACGGCCGACCGCGGGGCGAGTTTCGAAACGTATGCGGGCATCCGCATCCGTGGCGCGATGCTCGATGCGCTGCGCAAGCTCGACTGGGCGCCGCGCTCGGTGCATCGCAAGGCGCGCGCCGCCGCGGCGGCGATGCGCGAGATCGAGGCGGAGTTCGGCCGCGAGGCGCGCGACACCGAAGTCGCGGACAAGATGGGTGTGTCGCTCAACGAGTACCACCGCATCGCGCAGGACGCGGCCAGTTGCCGGGTGGCGAGCCTGGATGAATCGAGCGGCGAAGAGGATTCGCTGATCGGCCGGATCGAGGACGAGGGCGCGGATCCTTTCCTCGATGCGACGGAAGAAGGCTTCCGCGCGGCGCTGATCGGTGCGATCCAGGAACTGCCGGAGCGCGAGCGGCTGGTGATGTCGTTGTACTACGACGACGAACTGAACCTGAAGGAAATCGGCGCGGTGCTGAAGGTAACGGAATCGCGCGTGTGCCAGCTGCACGGTCAGGCGCTGGTGCGGTTGAAGGCACGGCTCGCGCACTGGCGCGATCGTGCAAGTTGAACAGAGACATAACGGGTATCTGGAGATCGGGACGTGAGCAAAGACATGAAGTTTCTGGTGGTCGATGACTTCTCGACCATGCGCCGCATCATCAAGAACCTTCTGATCGATCTCGGCTACCAGAACGTGACGGAAGCCGATGACGGCCAGACCGCGCTGCCCATGCTGCAGGCGGGCAGCTTCGACTTCCTCATCACCGACTGGAACATGCCGGGCATGCCGGGCCTCGACCTGCTCAAGGCCGTTCGCGCCGACGCGAAGCTCGCCAAGATGCCGGTGCTGATGCTCACCGCGGAAGCCAAGCGCGAACAGATCATCGAAGCCGCGCAGGCCGGCGTGAACGGGCTACGTCATCAAGCCTTTCACTGCGGTCACGCTGAAGGAAAAGATCGACAAGATCCTGGAAGCGAGGGCGGCGTAAGGAGGCGCGCCGGCTGCTGGCGACTGGCTTCCGGCCAGAAGTCTCCGGCCAGCAGCCAGTCGCCAGTCGCCCGCAGCCCAAGGTTTTCCAATGACTTCCCCCAAGCTCCAAGAAGAATTCGGCCCCATCATCGCCGCGCTGGCCGGCGCGCTCGCGGCCGGCGATGAAAAGACGTTCTATGCCGAACTCGACTCGCTGGTCGAACAGCGCGAACGCAGCCTGTTCGGCGAACTGCGCAAGCTGACCGCGGATCTGCAGTCGGCACTGGTGCGCTTCAGCGTCGATTCGCGCCTGGTCGATCTGGCCGAGAAGGAAGTGCCGGACGCCAAGCTGCGGCTCGACCATGTATTGAAGATGACCGACGAGGCTGCGCATCGCACGATGGATCTGGTCGAGCAATGCGCGCCGCTGGCCGATCGCACCGCGAAGGAAGCTGCGGAGATCGTGGAAATGTGGCGTCGCTTCCGCGCGCGCAGCATCGCGGTCAAGGATTTCGGCCAGATGGTGCAGCGCATGGACGTGTTCCTGGAATCCGCGAGCGCGGACATGGGCAAGGTGCGCGGCAATCTTTCGGAAGTGCTGCTGACGCAGGGTTATCAGGATCTGTCGGGACAGATCATTCGCGGCGTGATGAAACTCGTCGGCGAACTCGAAACGGCGCTGGTCGAACTGGTGCGCCTGTCCAAGGGCGGTCCGAGAGCGAGCGAGGCGGGCGCGGATGCGCCGGCGGCGTCGCGCGGTTTCGGCCCCGTGGTTCCGGGCGTCGATCACGGTCCGGCGGTCGGCGATCAGGACGACGTCGACGCGCTGCTGTCCGGCCTGGGCATGTGAGGGATCGAGCTTACTAAGCGATGGACGTTCTCAGTGTCATCGGTCTGATCCTCGCGGCCTGTGCGCTGCTGATCGGCGCCATCCTGAAGGGCGCCGGACTGGCGTCGCTGGTGTCGTCGGCTGCGTTCATGATCGTGATCGTCGGCACGATCGCCGCGATCTGCATCCAGACGCCGCTCGCCGTCATGAAGGATGCGGGCCGCATTCTGCCGTGGATCTTTCGTCCGCCCGCCAACCGGCGCGCCGAACTCATCCGCAAGATGGTCGAGTGGAGCAACACGGCGCGCAAACAGGGCCTGCTCGGCCTCGAGCCCATCATCGAACGCGAAAGCGACCAGTTCGTGCGCAAGGGCCTGCAGCTCGTCGTCGACGGCAGCGAACCCGACGTCATCCGCAGCATTCTCGAAGTCGACATGCACGTGCGCGAACAGACCGATCTGCGCGGCGCCAAGGTGTTCGAAGGCATGGGCATCTATGCGCCGACGCTCGGCATCATCGGCGCCGTGCTGGGTCTCATGGCCGTCCTCCAGAACCTCGCCGATCCGAGCAAGCTCGGTCACGGCATCGCTGCGGCGTTCACCGCAACCATCTACGGCATCGGCCTCGCCAACCTGTTCTTCCTGCCCGTCGCCAGCAAACTCAAGGTCGCCATCGCCCGCCAGACCGAAGCCCGCGAGATGGTGATCGAGGGAATGATCTCGATCGCGCAGGGGGAGAATCCGCGGTCGATTGAGTCGAAGTTGCAGGGGTATCTGCATTGAGCGGGCTACAGGCGACGGGCTACAGGCTACAGCCAGAAGGCGACAGTCTGCGCCAGCCTGTCGCCTGTCGCCTGTAGCCTGTCGCCTGTCCCCATGTCCCGCCGCCACAAACACGAAGAGCACACCAACCACGAAGCGTGGGCGATCCCCTATGCGGATCTGCTGACGCTGCTGCTGGCGTTCTTCGTGGTGATGTACGCGATCTCTTCGGTGAACGAGGGCAAGTATCGCGTGCTGTCGGATTCGCTGTTCGCGGCGTTCCGCGGTTCGCCGCGCACGTTGCAGCCGGTGCAGGTGGGCGAGAAGGCCGTCGGCTCGGGTGCCGACATCCAGATGACGATCGTGCAGCAGGCGATGCTGGAAGGTCAGCCGCGTTCGATGCTCGAACCGAGCCCGATCAACATGGGCGATCCGAGCAAGAACGCCCGCCACGCCAGCAACACCACCTACGATTCCGAAACGACACAGAGCGCGGAGGCGGTGGCGCAGCTCGAAACCGTCGCGCGCGAAGTCGAACAGGCGATGGCGACGCTGGTCGACCAGAACCTGATCGCGGTGCGTCGGCATGGTCACTGGGTCGAGGTGGAGATCCGCACCGACATCCTGTTCCCCAGCGGCGTCGCGACGCTCGAGCCTGCCGCCGTGAACGTCATGAAGCAGCTCGCCGAAACCCTGAAGCCGTTTCCCAACCCGATCCGCGTCGAAGGCCACACGGACAACCGCCCGATCAGCACGCGCGCCTTCCCGTCGAACTGGGAACTCTCGTCAGCGCGCGCAGCGAGCGTGGTGCATCTCTTCACGGAAACCGGACTGGAGCCCGCACGCCTCGCCGTCATCGGTCTCGGCGAATACCGGCCGGCGCAGGACAACGCGACAGCGGAAGGTCGCAACGCCAATCGCCGTGTCGTGCTGGTGATCCTCAGCGGCGACACGCCCCCGGAAGGCAACTATGCGGAGGATCGCGGCAAGCAGGACGAGCCGGCCATCGAAGCCCGCGATGGCGTGGTCGATATCCGCGCGTCCGCGACACCGTAGTCTGCTTCTTCCTGTAGGTCAGGCTTCAGCCTGACTGTTTTCAGGCCGGCTGTGACCGAAGGGAATCCCATGGGAAAGCCGGCCCCACAGCAGAGTGATCTGCTTCTTCCTGTAGGTCAGGCTTCAGCCTGACTGTTTTCAGGCCGGCTGTGACCGAAGGGAATCCCATGGGAAAGCCGGCCCCACAGCAGAGCTTCCCACCTCTACGGGTGGTTCCGCAAAGCCTCCTCACCGCTGCGCGGGGGAAGGAACACATTGTTCGACTTCATCTCGATCGTTTGGCGAAGACGAATCGATGCGACGCCCGACGCACTATTGCCAGGTCAACGGATGGCGAAATCGACTAAGGCGTCCCCTGAAACGCGCCGCTGTCGACGACAGCCGTGACCTGCGTCACCCCGGCGCAATGGGCGCAGAGACACAGTGGTTGCACGGCCGTCGCAATGCGCGTTCTGCCCAACGACAACAAGAGCTGCTGAATGAATCACGACGGAAAGAAATCGCGACGCGGATCGAGCTGCGTCGCCAGTCCCCTGCGGCGAATCGATCGCCTCGTACGCCGTTGCACACTCGCTGCCTTCGCAGCATTCGCCATCGCCGGGCAGATCGGCATTCCTGCGCACGCAGAAGGCAGTCGCACGCTGTTCCCGCTGGGTTATCTCAATGGCGAAGCGGGCAACGTCAATCCCAGCGCCGTGCGCTCCACGCTGTACAACGATTCCAGCGCGCGCTTCATGGGCATGATCCGCCAGCAGACGTTTTTCTACGTGTACGCGCAGAGCGGCGAATACATCCTGCTGGGCACCAGCGGCAATCGCAACGCGCTGCGGCTGTTTGCTCCGCCGTCGGGAGGTCAGACGCTGGAAGCGCGGTTCGGCGTGCCCGGCCTCGAAGATCCATCCTCGCTCGGCAGCGGCCTGACGCTCTCCGGCACCGGCTGCGGCAACACCGGCGGAAACATTGCCAGCCGCAACGCCGAACTGGCAGGGCCGAACAGTGCAGATGGCTCGGCCACGGTCACCAACGGCTATATACCCTGCCACTACCAGGCGCCGACCACCGGCATCTATGGCGTGTACTTCGGCACCACCAGCGATACGACCATGTGGGACGTCGCGGTGCGTTCGAGCGTCACCAGCCTGACCGACATCAACGGCCGCCTGTTCAGCTACTCGTTCTCGGGTAATACCAACAACGCGACCAACCGCATCTACACCACGCACTACTACATCACCGATGACGGTTACCGCTATTCGCAGGCCTTTCGCGGGCTGGCGCCGTACCGGTACATGCTGTACTCGAATCCGAAAGGCTTTCTCGACGTCAACGGCGATCC
>NZ_DAINNK010000017.1:0-23834 GCF_036735925.1 Povalibacter sp. | reverse complement strand
CCGCTCTACAGGAACGTGCGCGGCGATGGCCAGACGCTGAACACTGTCGCCAGCGGCAGTTATTTCCGCCCGGTCGGCACCGGTATCCAGGCGCAGCGGCCGACGTATCCGATGTTCTTCAGCAATGTCGTCGCCGGTTCGGTCGATACGCCGAGCGGATTGCAGGCGACGCTCGGTGCCCTCGGCATTCCGCTCACGCCCGCGGCACCGGTGGCGCTGTCGGCCTCGTTCGGTCATCCCTACACGCCGGGCTCGCGCACCTACGTCGGCCAGGGCGGCATCTTCACCATCAATACCCAGAACGCGCTGACCTACCAGATCGTGCTCAAGGGCGGCAGCACGCCGGCACACGACGATCCGGCGCACGCCGACAACCGCGTGCTCACCGGCGTGGCGACGGGCCTGAACCAGAAGGTGTACTGGGATGGACTCAACAATGCTGGCACGCCGATGCCGGCGGGTGGCAATTACAGCTTCGAGGTCACCGGTCGCGCGGGCGAAGTGCATTTCCCCTTCCTCGACGTCGAGGCGAATCTCAGCGGCGGCCCGACGGTGACGCGCCTGAATGGTCCCAATCCCGGGGAGGCGACCGTCTACTACGACGATCGCGGCTACCGCACCAACGGTGTCAACGTCGGTACCGCTGGGGGCGATATCTGTCCCAGCGGTTCCGACACGCCGTCGCCGGCTTATTCGCTGCTGGGTATCGATTCCAGCAATGCAAACTACAACTCCACCGGCAAGTACTACCGCAGCTGGGGCGCCGCGAATACCGGCAATACCGGTGTCGACTGCGCCGCAGGCGGCTACTACGGCGATGCCAAGGGCATGGACCTTTGGGCGCTGATCCGTTCCGATCCGCCGAGCGGCTCGCTGCAAGTCGAGATCGTCGACTACGCCGACGTCGTGGCGACGGCCTCGATCCCGCAGAGCGTGGTGCCGGGCGGCACCGTCGTCATCGCAGTGAACTTCGGCAATGCCGGCTCGAGCGTTGCGAACAACGTCACCTACGGCGTCCAGTTGCCAAGCGGTCTCACGGGCGCAGTGACCTGCACTGGCGCGACCTGCAACTACGATGCATCGACAGGCGCAGTCAGCATCAGCGGCTTGCCCACCTCGCTCAGCGCCGGTCAGTGGACCAATGCGGTGACGGTGCAGTACACCGCGCCGGCGAGCGGTGCGCTCGCGACCGGCGTCGCCATCACCACGACCTCCGCGCAGGCCACGCCGAATGCCGCCGACAGCGTGTCGGGCAGCACGCTCGTGACGAGCAGTGGCACCGAGGCCGATGTTCTTGCCCAGGTGACGGCGCCGCTGACAGCCGCGCCCGGCGGCACGGTGAATGTCGCGGTGTCGTTCCGGAATCTCGGACCGCTGACTGCGACGGGCCTGGTCTATGCAATGACGCTGCCGGGCGATCTGACCGGCGTGAGCTGCGCCGCGCCCGTCACCTGTTCGTACAACAGCACGACGGGAGCCGTCACTGTTTCAGGCCTGCCGTCGTCGCTGGCTGCAAGCGCAACGACGGACGCGACGCTGTCGTACACGGCGCCCGGCTCCGGCGTCGTGGCCGTCAGCGCCACCATCACCACCGTCACCGCCGAAAGCGCCACCGGCAACAACACCGCGAGTGCGGTCACGACGGTTTCCGCCGTGGCGAGTGCCGACGTGACCGCTGCGATCGCGCCGCCGGCGCAGGCCGTCGGCGGCACCGGCGTGAGCGTGCCCATGACGTTCCGCAATCTCGGGCCGCAGGTGGCCAACGGCGTCACTTATGCAGCGACGCTGTCGACCGGTCTCACGGGCGTGAGCTGTTCCGCGCCTTATTCCTGCAGTTACCACAGCGGCACCGGCGTCGTGACGCTGAGCGGGCTGCCCGGCACGCTGCAGAACGGCCAGATCGTGAACGTCACGCTCGCGTTCACCGCGCCTGGCACCGGCACCGTATCGTTCAGCGCTTCGCTAGCCACGAGCACGACCGACAACAATCCGCAGAACAATGCGGCATCGGCGCAGACCGTGCTGGTGCCGGCCAGCTACACCGTCTCGTTCGACAGCAACGGCGGCAGTGCCGTCGCCGCGCTGACCAACGTCACGCACGGCACGACCGTCGTGGCACCGACATCGCCGACCCGCGTCGGCTACAGCTTCGGCGGCTGGTACAAGGAACCGGCGCTGACCAATGCCTGGAACTTCGGCACCGACACCGTGACGTCCGCCACGACGCTGTACGCGCGCTGGCAGATCAACGTCTACTCGCTGAGCTACGCCGCCGGCGCCAATGGATCGATCAGTGGCGCCACGTCGCAGTCGGTGAATTACGGCGGCAACGGCACCGCCGTCACGGCCGCGCCGAATGCGGGCTACCACTTCGTCTCGTGGAGCGACGGCGTGACCACGGCGGCACGCACGGATACCGGCATCACGAGTTCGCTCGCCGTGGGCGCCAGCTTCGCGATCAACAGCTACTCGCTGACCTACACGGCTGGAGCGAATGGCTCCGTAACAGGAACGACGCCGCAGTCAGTGAATCACGGCGCCAGCGGCGCGTCCGTCACGGCGGTGCCCGCCGCGGGCTATCACTTCGTCTCGTGGAGCGACGGCGTGACGACGGCGACGCGTACGGACACCAACGTCACAAGCGCACTCGCCGTGAGTGCGAGCTTCGCCATCAACACCTACACGCTGACGTACACGGCCGGCGCCAATGGCTCCGTGACGGGAACGACGCCGCAGACGGTGAATCATGGCGGCAATGGCAGCACGGTGACGGCCGTGCCTGCACCCGGCTACCGTTTCACCGGCTGGAGCGATGGTGTCGCCACCGCGAGCCGCACGGATACCAATGTCACCGGTGCAATCACGGCGAGTGCAGTCTTCGCAGTCGACGCGCACACGCTGACCTACGCAGCCGGCCCGCATGGCTCGGTGAGCGGCGCGGCAGCGCAAACGGTCAGTCACGGCGGCAATGGCACTGCGGTCACGGCCGTACCGGATGCCGGGTATCACTTCGCTTCATGGAGCGACGGCGTGACGACGGCGACGCGTACCGACACGAATGTCACCGGCGCCATCGCCGTCAGCGCTTCGTTCACGGCGGGCCATACGCTCACGTACAGCGTCGGCGGGCAGGGCACGCTGACTGGCATTGCCTCGCAGAGTGTCGTGCACGGCGGCAGCGGCACTGCCGTGACTGCGGTGCCCGCGGCCGGTTTCGAGTTCTTCCGCTGGAGCGACGGCCTGACGACCGCAACGCGCATCGACGGCAACGTCGATGCCGATCTCGCGGTTACCGCCTACTTCAGTCGCACCGAAGAACGCGATCTGCGGCGCGGCAACCGGCACGAGTTCAGCATTCTTCCAGGTGCGGCGCTGTCGCGGCTGCGCACGACGCGCGGCGGACAGGAAAACACCATCGACGATCCGGCGGCTGCGGACTACGACTGGCTGCTGAACTGCAGCGGTACCGCCTGCGCATTCATCGGCCAGCGTTCGGGGCGCTATGAGTTCACGTTCATCGACCCGGCCGGCAATGCGCAGGTCATGGTCTTCGAAGTGCTGCCCAATGTCGGCTTCTCCAGCGAACGCCAGAGCGCGAGTGCCGGCACGCCGGTGCATGTGCGCATCGTGCTCGACGATCTGCCGATCGCGGCGCAACTGCAGGTGAGCTACTCGGTGCAGAACGGCGCGGCCATCGCGGCGCCCGAGCCCGCCGATCTGCTGACGCGCGATCCGCAGCTGCTCACGCTGAATGTCGGTCCCGGCGGCAACGCGCAGTGCTTTGCCGCGGGTCACTGTTCCCAGGAGATCACATTCATGCCGAACGCTTCCGCCGGCGAGATTCGTTTCACGCTGCTGCAAAGCGCAGGCGCCGCCATCGGCGACTACGCTACGCATCGCGTGGACCTGACGTCGCCGGCCTTGCTGCCGCTGACGGCGAATCTCCCTCTGCTGCCGGGCAGCACCGTGACGGCGGGAACACCGCTCGTCGCGAGCCTGGCGAATCTGCCCGCGGGCAACTACCGCTTCGACTGGTCGGGCAGCGATGCGGCCCTGGGTATCGCTTCGGCCAGTACCGCGACCGTGACTCCTGCCGGAGCTGCGGCAGGCAGCTATCTGGTTCGCGTGACCGTGCAGGATCTCGATCATCCCAACCGCGCTGCGCTGGAACTGCAGACCTGGGTGCGCATCGTGGCGAGCGGCGACGGCGTGCGCGTCTGCGGCGCTGCAGGTTGCGACGACGACGGCACACGCATTCCGTTCGATCTCCAGGCGCCCGAGTGCGGCATGGAGCTGGACGATCCGGCGGGCGCCAATGCCTATCGTCTGCAGGTGGGCGCCAAAGGCTGGAACTGGGACACGCAGGGCCAGTGCCTGGAAACGCAGCCGGGCTACGGTCTGCGACTCGGCACGGTCTCGTTCCTGTCTTCGCCCTCGTACGGCGCGGGCATCGACGCTGCCACGGTCCGGCAGTTCGGCAACAACGGCCGCGAAGCGACCAACGTCACGGACCGCGCTTTCACACATACGGGGCTTTCCTATGACTTCGAAGTCGCATCGCTCGATACGGCCGGCCAGAGTGTCGCGGTCGTGATTCCGTTGCCGCGCAATCTCGCCATTCCCGCCGGCGCGTCCTGGCGCACTTACCAGTCGGTCGATGGCTGGGCAGGATTCGTCACCGACGCACGCAATACATTGCATTCCGCGAAGCGCAGCGGCGGCGAGTGTCCGAGCCCGGTTTCCGGTGTCTGGGAAGACAGCCCGGGTCTGGTCGCCGGCATGGAATGCGTGCGGCTGGTCATCCAGGACGGCGGTCCGAACGATGCGGATCGCAAGATCAACGCAGCCGTGGCCGCGGCCGGCACGCTCGCGGTCGATACCGCACGCGAAGAAGTCACCGTGACGAGCAGCGGGCCGAAGGGCGGCGGCGGCGCGATGAATCCGTTGACGCTGTTGCTGACCCTGCTGTTCGTGATGCGCCGTCATGCACGCGCGCTGCTGGGCCTCGTTGCACTCGCGGCCATGACGACGGTGCATGCCGACGACGCGGAGCGTGCGGGCTGGTCCATCGGCGCGACAGCCGCGCGCGCGCTGGGCGACGTCGATGGCGACGATGTCACTCGCGGTCTGGCCGCGCTCGGCATTCCGGCGACAGCGCGCGTCGAGGATCAGAACCGTTTCGGCTGGCGCGCCTTCGGCGGCTACCGCTTCGGCAAATATCTGTCCGTGGATGCGGGCTACGCCAATCTCGGCAAGGCCACGACCCACATCAGCGGCGTGCCCGTGGATCTCGAAGAGATTCCGCATGTGTTGCCGGCCTCTGGCGCCGGCTGGGAACTGAGCGCGGCCGGCTACCTGCCAGTCAGCGAACGCGTGGAACTCTACGGCCGCTTCGGCGGCTGGTACTGGAAGACGCTGTATCACGCACTCGAAACGGGACAGAAGCGTCGCCCGGACGCTGATGGCGTCGATGCGCTCGGCGGCATCGGCATTCGTTATCGTCATCCCGAACGCTGGGAAGCGGGACTCGGCTGGGATCGTTACCGGGTGGATGGACAGTCGGTCGATCTGGTTGGACTGAGCGTGATCTTTCGTTTCAGGGACCAGCCTTGAAATCCTGAGGGTCTGCCTGCGGAGCTTCCTGCGGGATTTCCTTCGGTCGCCACCTGCCTGACGATCGCGGCACCTTGCGAAGCGCGTCGGGGACGTGCAACGCTGAGGCCACAATCATAAAAGCCGCCGGCATGGCGGATGGTGCCGCTTCCCATGGAACAGGTCAGAGCCGCGCGATCCCGCGCACGTTCGTGCACGGCGTGTGTCGTGCTGTTCATGTCGATGCTCGTCAGCGCCCCGACCCGGGGCGACGACAGCGTTGTGCTGTCGGGCAGCATTCCCTCCGCGGAAATACCGGACTGGATCAATCGCATCGAATCCGGGACTCCCGGTCCCGGCAGCGGGCAGGTCGAATATCTGCTCGTCGACCGGCAGGTGCGGGTGTCCGAGGCAGGCTCGTCGTCGTACGTGCATCTGGTCATGCACCTGGCGACGCAGGCGGCGGTGGATGAGCAGGCCCATGTGCAGATCTCCTACCGACCTCCCACCGAACGCATCGTGCTGCACCAGCTCAGGTTGCGCCGCGGTTCGCAGATCATCGATCAGCGTCAGCGCGCGCGCATGTCGACGCTGCGGCGCGAACTGGAACTCGAGCGGGGAATTCTCGATGGGGAGCTGACCGCCAGCGTCCTGCTCGAGGATGTCCGTGTCGGTGATGTGCTGGAGTACAGCTACACGCTCGAGAGGGGCGACGATGGACTGGGGACCGCTTACTCGGACCGGTACACCACGCAGTGGTCCAATCCGGTCCGTCATTCCTATCTGCGGGTGCTGCATCCCGAGTCGCGCCACATCGTCGTCAAGGATCTGAATCCGTCGGAGCAGCCTGTCGTCCGCAACGTCGCCGGCACGAAGGAACGGGTGTGGCAATGGCATGGACTGGCTGGCATCGCGGCGGAAGAGGATGTTCCCGGCTGGGTGACCCGCTATCCCGCCGTACTCCTGAGCGAGTACCCGGACTGGCGATCGGTGTCGCGCTGGGCGAGGCGGCTCTATCCCGACGTGGCGCTGTCGCCGCAGATGCGCGAACTCGTCGCGCAGTGGCGCAGCGATGCCCGGTCCACGGATGAACTGATCCTGCGGGCGCTGCGGTTCGTGCAGGACGAGATCCGCTACACCGGAATCGAAATCGGTCCCGGAGGCTACAAGCCGCAGTCGCCCGATATCGTCCTGAAGCGTCGTTTCGGCGACTGCAAGGAGAAGGCGTATCTGCTCGTGACCCTGTTGCGCGGAATGGGTGTGAAGGCGCAACCGGCGCTCGTGAACACGGTGCGCAAGGAAGGCGTCCGCGTGTGGCTGCCTGCGCCCTCGGCTTTCGACCACGTGATCGTCAGGGTGGCGCACGAGGGCAGGATCTACTGGGTCGATGCGACCGCTTCGCTGCAGGGAGGCAGTCTCGCGACGATCGTCCAGGCGCAGTTCGGCAATGCGCTCGTCATCGCCGATGCCGGCGAGTTCGAGACGATCCCGAGGGTCGCGCTGAACGGTCCGGGCGAGGAAGTCGTCGAGCGTTATGACCTGACAGCGGGTGCATTCGCCAGGGCGGCAATGGAAGTGTCATCGACGTATTCCGGTGCCGCAGCGGATCGGATGCGACGCCGTCTGGCCTCCAGGAACCTGGAGGAGGTCGGTCGCGACTACCTCAACTACTACAAGGAGGAACTGCCCACGATCAGCGCTGCCGGTGCGGTGCGCGTGGAGGATGACCGGTACAACAACCGGCTCGTGGTCAAGGAGAGCTATGAACTCGATCCCGCTTTTACCCGGAACGAGGGCGATGACCGGCACTACTTCGAATTCAGCGCCCACGTGATCAGGGGCGCAGCGCGGGCGCCGAAGACCCTCGTGCGGAAGTTTCCGCTGCAGCTCGATCATCCGACCCATGTCGTCTACCGCGCGGAGATACGTCTGCCGGAGCCGTGGAATATCGAGACCTTCGACAAGGCAATCGCCGGTCCCGGTTTCGACTACCGCTCATCGGTGCGGTATCGGCAGCAGACGATCACGACGGAGTACGAATTCCGGACGCTGGCGACGCATATCGCCGCGGCGGACGTACAGGAGTATTCGCGCAAGCTGGAGGCAGTGCGGGAAGATGCTTCGTACTACCTGAGCCATACGGGCGACGTCGCAGAACAGCCGTTCCGGCTCGCTTTCTCCGCGGTCTTCGCGATCGTGTGCGGCATTGCCGGCGGCGCATTGCTCATCCGCTGGCTGTTCCGCTATCGCAATCCCGATTTCCCCGCGCCGGCAGGCCCGCTCGCGCCGACCGGGCTTACCGGATGGATGCTCCTGCCTGCGTTGGGGACGGTCATCAGCCCGTTCGCGTGCGGCTACGTCCTTTATTCCTGCCAGGACTATTTCGATGCGGGCATATGGACGAACCTGGGCGCCGGCCAGGATGTCGTGCTGGCGCACTGGGGCAGGATCGGAATCTTCTTCGTCATCGCGCTCGCCAGTGCGCTGCTGCTGCTCTCCACGTTCCTCAACTACCTGCTGTTCAGGAAACATCGGGCGTATCCGGCAGGCTACATCGCCACCTCGTGGATCGGCGTGTTGCTGGGACTGCTCGCCATGGCCGCCCTGTTTGCGCTCGGCGCAGTCGAGGAGAAAGAGCAGATCAGCAGCATCGCCGAGATTGTTCGCGATTCATTCTCGGCCGTGATCTGGACCTGCTACATGGTGCAGTCGCAGCGGGTCAGGGCAACGTTCGTGAACGACGGCCGTGCATGATGCAGCGTGCATCGATCCTGTTCGCCGGCCTGCTCCTGTGTTCCGGTTACGCCTTCGCATCCGCAGACGAGGCGCCGCCGATTCGCGCCGATGCGCTCGTTCGGCAGTTCGCCCGTGACAAAGGCATTCCCGGTCTCGCCGTCGCCGTAGGGAAGGACAAGGCCATCCTCTGGTCCGCGGGTATCGGCGAGGCGAACATCGAGAATCATGCGGCGGTCTCCGCAGAGCGGACAAAGTTCAGAATCGGCAGTGCTTCAAAGGCGCTCACGTCATTGGGGCTGGCCAGGTTGGTCGACTCCGGCCGGCTGCAGCTCGATGTGCCAATCCAGCAGCATCCCGGCGGAGCGGCGGGCGGCTCGGCACTCATACGAATCCATCCGGATCAGAAGCTGGTGATTTGTCTGCTCACAAACCTTTCGATGATCGGCGACGACAGATTCTCGACCTTGCCGGATCAACTGTTCGCATTGTTCAGCAGCGATTGAATAGCGATTGCATGAAGTGGGTGCCGATAATCAGATCTGCATAGTTGCATTTCCGACTGATCCTCGCCAAATGACGCTCGCGAGCGAGATCGTACAAATATGCAGGCCTGACACTGGAGTCATCAATGGAAACAAATTCCGGCAGACAGGTACCTGGTAGCAGCGAGACTACAGCGATCCGGGTCCTTGAGATCTACGAGGAGGAAGGGATTCGGCAGCTCGGCGTGGATCGTGACCGACTTGTCGGTTGGAATGCACTAGATGACTTGCCGCCCGGTCTTGCAGAAAATTGGCCAGGGTTACCGACATACTGGTTGAATCCTCTGCTTCCCTCCGCGAACTGCGCAGGCATCGGACCGGGGATGCTCTGCTGCGATGAAATCGCGCGGCGTGCGCTATCTCCGGCGACCGGGACGCAGGTTCAGTTTCTCCCCATAGCTGTTCAAGGTGAGAAGGTGCCGTGGTGGTACATCCATATTCCGTATGTCATTCACGACATTGCCGCCCGCCACGAGGGCAGCCGGCGCTACCTGACCGGAGCCGTCGATCGGTTGCGCCCATCAATGCTCTTTCGGCTCCGTCACGGTTCGTCAGGTCCGTACTTGACGACATCCGGTAGTGAGCACGATGTGTACTCTGCGTACACAGATCATCATCTTTCGGGGCTGAGGTTCGTTCCTGTTGAAGTAGAGATCTGATCATGGTCACGGTCTACCGCCTGATCTTCTCGACTGACTTCCAGCAGCTATCCTTGAAGGATCCTGCAAAATTCCATGCAACTTACCCGCAACCGTTCTGCGGCTTGCCCATGCAAGCGGAGTGGGGTGACTCATTCGCGGATCCAGTTGAGCTGGCAGTCGATGACAGAATCAAACCGGCGGCCGATTTCACCCGACTCATGGATGCAGGGTTTGTCGTCCGGTTCCGCCCCACCGGCGGCGATGATCTGTTGAACGAGGTGATCAGTTGCGGCGAGCCAATCGGCGCCCGCATTGATGATGAGCAGTGCGTTGCTGTGAGCGTTCACGTTACCAATGCGCTGGATCCGGAGCGAAGCGAAGTCGTGCGAAACGCTGCGGGCGAGATCATCTCGATCAGGCGCTACGAGTTCATTCCGCGTCGGCTGGATCAAAATGTGTTCAAGTTGCCAGAGACGGCTGGACTGGAAATGTTCACTTACACGACCGGTAGATACACCGAAGCCATGGAGCAAGCGGTGGAACTGGTTCCCGGCTACGTTCACTATGAACTGACCGGCCTGCGTTTCGAGCCCGTTTGGTCTTCGGAATAACTCGGCTGTTGAAGGCCGGCTGAAGCCGGCCCCACAGGAAGAATGAAGACAGCGGCGCCTACAGCCGGCGCACGCCCCGGCCGACGCCTGCGCGCGGTTTCACATGCCGAAAAGTCCCAATGTGTCCGCGATGGGTGTCGGGTAGAACACTACATGCCGCGCCGCATTTCTCCTTTCCACGATAGGCACGCTGCACTGCATCGCCAAGAATCGGCCGCCGACTCACAACTCAAGCTAGCCGCAATGGAGGCGATCGTGGCGCCAGAAGAACCCGTTCCTCCCGTCCCGCCGGAAAATCCGTACCAGCAGAAGTACGTCGTCCAGAAGGGCGACACGCTCTGGAAGATCGCGGATGAGTACTACGGCGACGGCCGTCTATATACCAAGATCTTCGAAGCCAACCGGGACGTGCTGAAGGATCCCGACAAGATCAAACCAGGCCAGGAACTGCGAATTCCCTGAGGAGACATGCAATGAAGAAAACAACATTCAACTGGATGGCCGTACTGCTCGCGACGTTCATGCTGGCGGCATGCGCCGGCCAGAAGGACGCGGCGACCAAGGCCGTCGCCGACATCGAAGCCGCCATCGGTTCGGTGGCCGCCGACGCAGAGAAGTATGCGTCTACCGAACTGCAGCAGGCGCAGGCGGGACTGGCATCGCTCAAGCAGCAGCTCGCCAGCAAGGACTACAAGGGCGTCGTCGCTGCAGCGCCCGCGGTATCCGCGCAGGTTGCCAGCCTGCAGCAGACCATTGCAGCGAAGCGCGAAGAAACGCGGGCGGCGATGGCCGCTGCGAGCGAGGAGTGGAAGACGCTCAGCGTGGAAGTGCCGCAGATGGTGCAGGCGCTGCAAAGCCGCGTCGACATCCTCAGCCAGTCGAAGAAGCTGCCGAAGAACGTGAGCAAGGACGCATTCGCGGCCGCGCAGAGCGGACTCGAATCGACCAGGACGAGCTGGACCGAGGCAACGGCGGCGTTCGGCGCCGGTGATCCGGTGAAGGCCGTGCAACTCGCCAAGAGCGCCAAGGAGAGCGGCACGGCGGCGTTGCAGTCGCTGGGAATGGGTTGATATCGGAGGAACCTGCCGCTGGCATGGTTCCTGCTACTCCTGTTGCGAGCCTCTCGCTTCGTCAGCGATTTGACGCTGCGAATGTGATGCTCGTCACAGGAGTAGTCGTCATGTTCGAAATCCTGCCGAATCCCTCGCTCGACACGCTGCTGATCGCCGGTCGCGCCTTGCTGCTCGTCGGCGCGTTCTGGGTGTTCGCCCTGGCATTCACCCGCTGGCGTCGCGCGGACGAACGCAGCAATGCTGCGTTGCACGCCAAGCTCGACCGCGCATTCGCCGAACTGCGCAGCCTCCACGAAACCGTGAGCGTCATGAGCGCGCGCCTCGATGGCATGAGCGAGCGCAGCGAAATGGAATCGCGTCTCGCGCCGGCGGGTACGCAGCGCGGCTATGACGTTGCACAACGCCTGGCGCGCAACGGCGCGTCCGTCGAAGAACTCATCGCCAACTGCGGCATCACGCGTCACGAAGCCGAACTGCTGGCGCGCCTGCACGGTGCCCGCCATGAAGTGCCACAGGCACCTGCGCGTGTGCCGCAGCGTCCGGTGCAGGAATCCCCTCGGCACCACGCTCAGCCGCCGCAACAGCAGGCGCCGGCGAACACCGGCCGCAAGCGCGGCTCGCTGCTCAGCGTCGTTGGCTGACGAGGAGCGGTCTCACACGGAGGTTGAAGAATCGAGAGGGAGAATGGCCGCAAAAAGGCGCAAAGCTCACAAGGTAGGAAGAAAAGCTCTTGCCTTGTGAGCTTTGCGCCTTTTTGCGGCCATTCTCTCTGTTCCGACCTCCGTGTTCTCCGTGAACTCCGTGTGAAAGCTCTTATTTCCCCTTCCCTGTAACAGCCCACGCGAACGCAAGGACGTGCGCAACGGCGACGTAGAGTTCACGCGGCACCTCGGTGCCGAGATCGAGCCGCGAGAGCGACGCCGCCAGCGCGCCGTCCTCCTGCAGCGGCACCTTGTGCTCGCGTGCCGTTTCGATGATGCGATCGGCCACTGCGCCGCCGCCCTTGGCGACGACACGCGGTGCGCCGTTGCCGTTGTAGTGCAGCGCGACGGCGAGCGAGGAGTTGGCGCGTTCGCTCATGCGCGCAGGTCCAGCAGTCGGGTGGGACGGGCGCCGCTGTCGCCGGCGGGCAGGCCGTGCAGGCAGACGATGCGATCGACGTCGAGTCCTTCCTGGCGCAACGTCGCTTCCAGTTCCGGCGCGCGCGAGATCATCGTCTCGACCACGCCGGCGGATTCGGCGCGCAACTGCACGCCGATGCGCTGACCCTGCAGCATCACGCGTGCGTGCAGCGCGCCGACGCGGCCGAGATCCAGAGCGGCTTCGATGGTCCAGGTGTCGCGCGCCGCGGCGTCCTGGCGGCGCGACTGTTCGTGTTCGATCTTCAGGCGCAGCACGCTGGCGCGATCGCCCTGGCGCATCGGCACTTCGACCATCATCGATTGCAGTACCGGATCCTGCGTGCTGGCGCCGGCCTGCAGCGCTGTCATGCGTGCCAGCGCGCCATCGGTCTGGCGTGCAAGTTCATTCATCTGCTGCGGCGGCGTGTCGATCACGGCGAGCGTTGCGGGCGCGGACGGCAGGGAAGTCAGCGGGCCATTGGCCAGCGGCAGCGGTGAGTTCGTTGCGGATTCGGCGGTGGCGGCAGTCGGTCGTGCGCCGAGATCGCGCAGCACGCGCGACAGATTCAGCATCAGCGCTTTCACGTCCTGTGCGAGATGCGTCGCGAGCATGCGCCTGTCGCCGCTGGCCAGCGTCGATTCCAGGAATGCGCCGGACCGCGCGATGGCGGTCTGCAATCCGTCCGCGTCGGTGAGCGCCGTCGTGTCGGGCAATGCCTGCCACAGACGGGTCGCTGCCTGCGTTACGGGAGGCGGCAAGGCTTCGGCGGCGTTCTTGCCATGCGCGATCCAGGCCAGGTTCGACACCAACGGCGCGGCGCTCGACTGCCGCGGCAGAAAGCGCCGCAATGTATCGACGGCCGCATCTTCCGTGGCCTGCGCGGATTCGGAGGAGAGCGTTTCCAGCGCCAGCACCGGGCTGCTGCGCAGGACGCGTACCGTCAGACGATCGCCATCGGCTGGCCCGGCGGAATCGCCGGAAGCGATGCGCGCGGGATAGCGGATGTCGCCGATTTTCAGCCACAGCTCGCCGCTGCGTGCATCGCGCAGCGCGACTGCCTGCAGGATCGCGCCGACGCGCCAATCCGACAGCAGGCTGGTCGGGCTCTGGCCCGCATAGCCTGTGCTGCGAATGGTGGCGAGGTCGATGCGCATGACGTCAAGGTCGGCCGTGTGACGGATGTCTCCTTATTAACGGCGCAGTGGGGAAAACCTTGAGGAGGCCAGGTGAGGGTGACCCACCTCACAAATCCTCACCGTTCCTGCGGCGCGCCTAAAGCCGCTGCCGGGGATTGCCGATACGACAGGCAGTTTTAGTGAAATCAGGCAGCCCGTCTGCCAGAGGCAACCATGGCGCGTGCGCCAGCGAAAGCTCCCAAACGCAAGCGTGTCGCGGCCGCAAACGCCGCGCCGGGCATCGAAGCACCGGCGGCGGAGTCGCCGGTCGCAGCAAGCATCGTTGCGGATTCTGCAGTGCCGGCCGCGGAGCCGGTCGTGGAATCGACGGCGACGTCCGGTGCGGCCGCAATCACGCTGGCCGCGAACTGCTCCATCAAGGAAGTCGCCGTGCTGCGTTCGCAGCTGTGCGCGGTGGTGGACAGCGGCGAGCCGGTGGCCATCGATGCGAGCGCAGTCGAACGGATCGATACCGCGACCTTGCAGCTTCTTTATGCATTCGTCCGCGATCGTCTCAACAGCGATCGCGAAGTGACCTGGCAGGGCGTCCCGGCGGCCCTGACCGATGCGGCGCGGCTTCTCGGCGTTCGCGATCTTCTCTGTCTGCCTGCCGCCGCCTGCTGAGGTTGTCATGGCGCTCGATCTTGCCCAGTTTCATGAAGCGTTCTTCGACGAGAGCTTCGAAGCGCTCGACACGATGGAGGCTTCGCTGCTGAAGCTGACCGTCGGCGCGGCCGAACCCGAACTCATCGGCACGATTTTCCGCGTTGCGCATTCGATCAAGGGCGGCAGCGCGACTTTCGGCTTCTCCGAAGTCGCCTCGTTCACGCACACCTGCGAAACGCTGCTCGACGAACTGCGCGGCAATCGCATGGACGTGACCCGCCACATCACCGATCTGCTGCTGCGTTCCGTCGACGTCATGCGCGACATGCTGCGCGCGGTCCAGCACAAGACGCCGGTCGATGCCCAGCGCGTCGCCGATCTGCAGTTCGACCTGGAACTGGCGATCATCCAGAAGGACAGCGCTCCCGCCGCCGCGGCACCGGCAGCGCCGGCGCCTGCCGCGTCCGCGGCGGTTGCCGAACCGGTCGCGCCGGCAAAGCCGGCCGGCGCCCATTGCTGGCGCATCCAGTTCCGTCCGTATCCGCAGCTGCTGGTGCACGGCAACGATCCGCTGCGCATGCTGCGCGAACTCGCCGACCTCGGCGATCTCACGATCAACGTCGATGCGGGCAACGTGCCGTCGCTGGCGCAGCTCGATCCGGAATCCTGTTTCCTGACCTGGGACCTGCGCCTCACGAGCGACGTGACGCGCGAAGTCGTCGAACAGATCTTCGACTGGGCCGAAGGCGATTGCGAACTGCGCATCGAGGATGCAAGCGGCGAGGCAGAATCGCCGCAGCCCGCCGTTGCCAAAGCAGCGACGGCGCCGGCTGCCGCACCCGTCGCCGCGGCTGCTCCTGCTCCCGCACCGGCGAACGCGGAACGTCCGCAGCTCACCGCCGTGCCGACGCCCGAAGCGAGTGAATCGCCGAAGCAGGGTCTCGGCGACGGCAGTTCGATCCGCGTCAGCACGGAAAAGATCGACGAGCTGATGAATACCGTCGGCGAACTCGTGATCACGCAGTCGATGCTGACCCAGCTCGGCACCAAGATCGAAGGCGACGTCTCCGAACAGTTGCGCGCCGGTCTCGCACAGCTCGAACGCAACGTGCGCGAGCTGCAGGAAAGCGTCATGCGCGTGCGCATGTTGCCGATCAGCTTCGTGTTCAGCCGCTTCCCGCGCATGGTCCGCGACCTGAGCGGCCGCCTCGGCAAGAACGTCGACCTGAAAGTCACGGGCGATCAGACCGAACTCGACAAGACGGTGCTGGAGAAGATCGGCGATCCGCTGGTCCACCTGGTCCGCAACAGCGTCGACCACGGCATCGAGATGCCCGACGTGCGTACGGCGGCCGGCAAGTCCGCCACGGGCACGGTGTTCCTCGAGGCGTATCACAAGGGCGGCAACATCACGGTCGAAGTCGGCGACGACGGCGGCGGTCTCAACAAGAGCCGCATCCTCGAGAAGGCGCGTTCGCGCGGCCTGATCGGCGCCAACGACACGCTGACCGACGAGCAGATCTACGAACTGATCTTCATGGCCGGCTTCTCCACCGCCGAACAGACGACCGACATTTCCGGTCGCGGCGTCGGCATGGACGTGGTGCGCCGGAACATCAAGGAGCTGGGCGGCACGATCGAAGTGCGCTCGGAACTGGGCAAGGGCTCGCGCTTCATCATCACGCTGCCGCTGACGCTCGCGATTGTCGATGGCCAGTCGGTGGCTGTGGGCACCGAAAGCTACATCGTGCCGCTCATCACCATCATCGAATCGCTGCAGCTCAAGGCCGGCATGGTCAATCGCGTCGCCGGCCAGGGCGAAGTGTTCTGGTTCCGCGATCGTTATCTGCCGATCGTGCGCGTGCATGAAGTGTTCGGCGTCAAGCCGCGCACCACGCAGCTGCACGAAGGGCTGATCATGGTCGTGGAAGGGGAGGGCCGCCGCGTCGGCCTGTTCGTCGACGATCTGCTCGGACAGCAGCAGGTGGTCATCAAGTCGCTGGAAACCAATTTCCGTCGTGTCGATGGCGTCTCCGGCGCCACGATCCTGGGGGACGGTTCGGTCGCACTCATTCTGGATGTCGCTGGTCTGATCCGCGTTGCGGCGCAGACGGCGGCAGCGGCCTGAGTTCGATCTGCCGTCGAGTCTGCTAGCAAGGGAATCAAACAATGATCAATACGAACCTGAGCGTGAAGGTCAAGCTCTACGCCATCCTGGCGCTGAGCTCTGCCATTCTGGTTGCGGTCGGCGCCGTCGGTCTCAGCGGAGCCCATACCAGCAATCGCGATCTCGATGCGATCTTCTCGAATCGCTTCATGCCGACCGGCTGGGTCGGCACGATCGAATCGAATGACCGCGAACTGCTGACGAAGGCGGAAGACGTCGTGATCCGTCAGGACTCCGCGGCGGTCAAGAGCGCGCTGGATTTCGTGAAGGAGCGCGAAGTCGAAGTGAAGAGCCTGTTCGCCAAGCTCAACGCCACCGAACTGACGGACAAGGAACGGCAGATCGCCGACACCTTCAGCCGTCGCGGCAGCGAAGTCGTGAGCTACGTGCAGGACGCGCTGCTCGCCGCGCAGGCGGGTACGTTCGACAAGGCCGAGAGCCTGCTGATCGAGAAGGCCCGTCCGGCCTACGACCAGATGACCGTGGCCAGCGAAGCGCTGCTGACGACGCAGATCGCCGTGGCGCAGGACATGCGTACCGAAGCCGACGCGACGTTCGATCGCAACCGCGCCGTGATCATCGGCGCCATCGTGCTGGGCATCGGCGTCTCCGCGCTGTTCGGCTTCCTGCTGGTGCGTTCGATCGTCGGCGCGCTGAATACGGCCGTGGGCGTCGCGGACCGCATTTCCAGCGGCGACCTGGGCAACAACATCACCGTCGAAAGCCAGGATGAACTGGGGCGCCTGCTGGAGTCGCTGAAGCGCATGGACGCGAAGCTCGTCGACATCGTCAGCGGCGTGCGCGGCAGCGCCGACGCCGTCGGCTCGGCCGCCCGCCAGCTCTCGCACGGCAACGACGACCTGTCGCAGCGTACGCAGCAGCAGGCTGCGGCCCTCGAGGAAACCGCCTCGAGCATGGAAGAGATGACCGCGACGGTGAAACAGAACGCGGACAACGCGCGCCAGGCCAACCAGCTCGCCGTGGGTGCGCGCGAGCAGGCCGAACGCGGCGGCGCCGTCGTGCATCGCGCCATCGGCGCCATGGGCGAGATCAACACGTCCAGCCGCAAGATCGCCGACATCATCAGCGTCATCGACGAGATCGCCTTCCAGACCAATCTGCTCGCGCTCAACGCGGCCGTCGAAGCGGCGCGTGCCGGCGAGCAGGGCCGCGGCTTCGCGGTGGTCGCGAGCGAAGTGCGCAGCCTCGCGCAGCGCAGCGCCTCGGCGGCGAAGGAGATCAAGGATCTGATCAAGGACTCGGTCGACAAGGTCAAGGTCGGTTCGGAGCTCGTCGACGAATCCGGCAAGACGCTCTCGGAGATCATGGAGAGCGTCAAGAAAGTCACCGACATCGTCGCGGAAATCGCCGCGGCCAGCGAAGAACAGTCCGCCGGCATCGAGCAGGTCAACAACGCCGTCACCCAGATGGACAGCGTGACCCAGCAGAACGCCGCGCTGGTCGAAGAAGCCTCCGCCGCCAGCAAGTCGATGGAGCAGCAGTCGGCCGAACTGGTCACGCAGATCGGCTACTTCCGCAGCCACGCCACCGCCAGCCACCAGCCGCAGTACGCGAGCAAGCCGCGCCTGCAGCAGGTGCCGGCCGCCGCAGCGCCTGCCAAGGCGCCGGTACGTGCGGTCGCAGCGAAGAAGGCGGCGACCGCTTCTGCGCCGGCACCGCTCGCGCGCGCAGCGGGCGATGACAGCTCATGGCAGGAGTTCTGACCCGTTCAGGGCTCGCCGATACAGGTAATGGCTGACTAGAGATGTCAGGGTGTCCGGCCGATAACGTAACGGACAGGCACACATGTCAATCGATGGGTATGAGGCAATGACTATGGCAGGCGATACGACACGGACGACCAACGATGCGGGTTCGCACCAGGTGCTGACCTTCACGCTGGGCGAGGAAACGTACGGCGTGGACATTCTGCGGGTGCAGGAAATCCGCGGCTATTCCACCGTCACGCGCATCCCGCAGGCGCCGGCGCATGTGCTGGGCGTGCTCAATCTGCGCGGTTCGATCGTGCCCATCGTCGATCTGCGCATGCGCTTCAGCCTGGCGCAGGCCGAGTACACGCCGCTCACCGTCATCATCGTGCTGTCGGTGGAATCGCCGGTCGGCCGGCGCGATTTCGGTGTGGTCGTGGACGGTGTGTCCGACGTGATCGACGTGGCGGCGGCCGACATCAAGCCGGCGCCGGAACTCGGCGAACACGTCAGCACGGAGTTCATCGAAGGGTTGGCAGCAGTATCGGGACGCATGGTGATGCTGCTCGATATCGACACGCTGATCGGCGGGGACGTCACGGGGTTGGCGCCGCCTGTTGCTGCTGCCTGATGAACTGCCGTCGGTTGCAGGGGGACAGGCGCTCGTGAACCACGCGGGCGCGACGCCTTCCTGCGGCTGACTTCCACACCACTCATTGTCGATCGCCGCATGTCGCATTCCGCTTCCAACCTGATGAGCTCTGAACCGGCGCCGCTCGGCCCGGTGCTCGGCGATGCGGAGTTCGATTTCATCCGTCACGTGGTCGGCGAGAACGCCGGCATCGTGCTGGGACCGAACAAGCGCCAGCTCGTGCAGGGTCGCCTGGCGCGACGGCTGCGCGAACTCGGCCTGCCGAGCTACGAAGCCTACTGCGCGCACGTGCGCGAATCGGGTCCGGAAGAACTCGTCGGCCTGATCAATGCGCTGACGACCAACGTCACCTCGTTCTTTCGCGAGAACCATCATTTCGAAGCGCTGGCCTCGTACATGATTCCGGAGGCCATGAAGCGCAACCAGGTGTCGCGGCGCCTGCGCATCTGGTCGGCCGGCTGTTCGTCGGGCGAAGAACCCTACTGCATCGCGATGGTGGCCACCGAGGCGCTGCCAGCCGGCGTGCGCTGGGATACGAAGATCCTGGCGACCGACATCGACAGCGACATGATCGCGTACGGGCAGCGCGGTGTTTATCCCGTGGACCGGCTGTCGTCGGTGCCGGCGGAACGGCTGCGTCGCTGCTTCCGCAAGGGCATCGGCGCCAATGCCGGGCATGCGCTGGTGCAGCCGGACATCGCGCGGCTGATCACCTTCCGGACGCTGAACCTCATGCAGAACTGGCCGATGAGCGGGCCGTTCGACGTGATCTTCTGTCGCAACGTGATGATCTATTTCGACCAGGCGACGCGCGAGCGCATCGTGTCGCGCTTCGCCTCGCTGCTGGCGCCGGGCGGCTATCTCTGCCTCGGCCATTCCGAATCCATCCACGCGGGCTCGGCGCCGTTCCGCCTCGTCGGCAAGACCATCTATCGCAAGCAGGGCAACGAGGCCCTGAAGAACTGAGGCGGCGCATGGGTGTGCTTTCGACAGATCTGCCGCGCTCTCTGCCGGGCTTCGAATCGATCAGGCGCTATCGCAATGCGACCGGCCAGATCATCGCCAAGCTGCTGCCGGGCGATTTCTACGTGACCGAAGCCGACGAAGTGCTCGACACCGTGCTCGGCTCGTGCGTGTCGGCCTGCATCCGCAATCCGCGCACCAGCATCGGCGGCATGAACCATTTCATGCTGCCGCGCCCGAGCGGCAACGGCAACGACACCTGGGGCAGTGTGGCCGGCACCGCGACGCGCTACGGCAGCGCCTCGATGGAGCAGCTCATCAACCGCATCCTCAAGGCCGGCGGTTCGCGCACCGATCTCGAAGTGAAGATCTTCGGCGGCGGCCGCGTGCTGTCGAGCCTGACCGACGTCGGCAACCACAACGTGCAGTTCGTGCGCGAATTCCTCAAGGCCGAAGGCCTGCGCGTGTCGTCGGAGGACGTGGGCGAGACCTGTCCGCGCCACGTGCAGTATTTCCCGCAGACCGGCCGGGTCCGCGTGCGGCACCTCAATTCCCAGCAGACGCGGGATGTCGTGTCGCACGAACAGAAGTACCTGTCGGGCCTGGAGAAGGCGCCGGTGGCGGGCGAGATCGATCTGTTCTGAGCGTTCAACGACGAAGCAATCATGGCCATCAGACTCCTCATCGTCGACGACTCGGCACTGGTGCGAAAGCTCCTTACGGAAATGGTGGGCAAGGATCGCGACATCGAAGTCGTGGGCACGGCGACCGATCCCTACGCGGCGCGCGAGAAGATCAAGCAGCTCAATCCGGACGTGATCACGCTCGACGTGGAAATGCCGCGCATGGACGGCGTCACGTTCCTGGAGAACCTGATGCGCCTGCGGCCGATGCCGGTCGTGATGGTGTCGTCGCTGACGCAGCACGGCGCGGACATCACGCTGCGCGCGCTCGAACTCGGCGCGGTCGACTTCGTCGCCAAGCCGAAAGTCGATGTGGCGGGCAGCCTTGCCGACTACGCGCAGGAACTGATCGCGAAGATCAAGATGGCGGCGGGCGCGCGCGTGAATCCGCGCAGCAGCGCGCCACGACCTGCGGCCGCGCCCGCAGCGTCGGCCGCGGGATTGAAGATCGATGAACGTCGCACGGCCGATGCCGTGCTGCCGGCGGTGACGGGGCGGCGCGTGCTGCGCACCACGGATCGCATCGTCGCCATCGGCGCGTCGACGGGCGGCACGGAGGCGATCCGCGAAGTACTGGAAATGATGCCGGCCGATGCGCCTGCCATCGTCATCTCGCAGCACATTCCCGCCGCGTTCAGCCGCGCCTTCGCCGAGCGCGTCAACCGTTCGTGCGCGATGTCGGTGTGCGAGGCGCAGGACGGTCAGTACATCCTCCCCGGTCACGCCTACATCGCACCCGGCGACCGGCACCTGATCGTCGAACGCGACGGCGCACGCTATCGCTGCCGCCTGAGCGACGGCCCGCACGTGAACCGGCACCGCCCGAGCGTCGACGTGATGTTCCGCTCGGTCGCGCAGAACGTCGGACCGAATGCCACCGGCGTCATCCTGACGGGCATGGGCGACGACGGCGCCCGCGGCCTGAAGGAAATGCTGGAAGCCGGCGCCGGCACCATCGCCCAGGACGAAGCCACCAGCGTGGTGTGGGGCATGCCCGGCGCCGCCGTGAAACTCGGCGCCGCGGAACACGTGATGCCGCTGCAGCGGATTCCCGGACAGATCCTGAACCTGACGTCGGACGCACCGCGGGGCAAGGTGGCGGGCGCGGGATAGGAAGAAGGAATAGCCGCAAAAAGGCGCAAAAGTACACAAATAGATATGGGCGATCTTCCGTCCCGAATTTCTGCTTTGTGTTCTCTTGCGCCTTTTGCGGCCAATCCTTTTCCGATCTCGCTCCGAAACCACGAGCCCGTTAACAGACGGCGCCGGCCGGATCGTGTTTCATGCCACGGTGGCCTCAAGGCCCGTGCTGCATTGCCGATAGGACGATCATGACCAGCCAATCTCTCGCGACTTCCGACGAAGCGACCGTTCCGTCCGGCAACGCTGGTGCGTTCCAGTTCGTCGCCGAACTGGCCGAGGAAGTCTCGCGCGGGCGGGTGGAACTGCCGTCGTTCCCGGACGTCGCCGTGCGCGTGCGCAAGGTGCTGGCGGACGAGCAGGTGTCGAACGATCAGATCGCGCGCGTGGTCGGCTCCGATGCCGGGCTTGCGGCGCGCGTGTTCACGCTCGCCAATTCCGTTGCGCTGAATCGCGGCGGCAAGACGATCTCCGAACTCAAGACTGCGGTGAATCGCATCGGGCACAACAACGTGCGTACCGCGGCCGTGTCTTTCGCCATCGCGCAGCTGCGCCGCGCCGCCGAACTGCGCCACATCGCCAAGGAACTGGAAGCGCTGTGGCAGGAGGCGACCATGGTTGCGGCGCTGGCGTACGCCATCGGCTCGCGCGCCGGCAGGATCAATGCGGATGAATGCATGCTCGCCGGGCTGCTGCACAACGTCGGCAAGATCTACATCCTGGCGCGCGCCAACCGTCACGGAAACCTGTTCCGCGATCCGGCGACGCTGTCGCAGGTCATCCGCGACTGGCACTCCAACGTGGGCAAGGCCATCGTCGAGAACTGGGGTTTTCCCGATCACATTTCCGAGGCCGTCGCGGAGCACGAGAACATCGACCGCCACGCCGGTCATCCGGACGTCACCGACGTGCTCACGGTCGCGGTCATGATGTCCGGCTTCGCCGGCCATGAAACCGACCTCGAACTCAACATGCAGGGCGTGAAGGCGTTCTGGCGCCTGGAACTCGACAACGCCAAGTGCGTGCACATCATGAACGGCTGCAAGGACGAGATCGCCGCGCTGCGCACCGCACTCGGCGACTGAGCCGCCCTTCCCCTGTGGGTGCCGGCTTCAGCCGGCACTCATAAGCCTGTCCCTGAATTACCTGCCTCTGACTTTCAGTCGCCGCAGGGCAGGTCGATAGCGCTGTTGATCCCACTCAACAGTCGCTGTCATGAACTTTACATCTCTCAGCATCAAGACCCGTATCGTGGCCACGCTGATCCTGCTGGCCGTGTCCATGCTCATCGTCGGTTGGCTCGGCCTGCGCGGCATGGGCGGCGTGGTCGACGATCTCGACGACATGTACGAGCGCCGCGTGCGCGTGGTGGGCACGCTGGGTGAACTCAAGACCTCCGAACTGGACCGGCAGGCGATGCTCGCCCTGAACGTACTGGCGAACGAGCCGGCCAGGATTCAGGCGATCAAGGCAGAGCGCGCAAAGATCAAGGCGCACACCGACGATCTGCTGAAGCAGTTCGGCGACGCGCAGCGCACCAGCGAAGGCCGGGAGAAATTCGAGCGGATCGAGAAGGCGCACAACGCGCTGCAGTCGTCCATCGATGCGGTCGATGCCGCGATCGCCGCCAATGACGACGAACTGGCAGGCAAGCTCGTCGTCGATCAGGTCGATCCGGCCTTCAGTGCGCTGGCCGATACGATGCAGGCCGCAACCGAGCATCAGTACGAGCGCGCGGAGGAGGCCCTGAAGGCGGCCAAGGCGCGGTATTCGGTCAGCCGCGGCCTGGTCGTGGGCGCAATGCTGGTCGCTGCGGCCATTGCTGCTGCGTTCGCGGTGTTGCTGCTGCGTTCGATCATGTCCGCGCTGGGGACTGCGGTGAAGGTGTCCGACCGGATCGCCAGCGGCGAACTCGGCCACGACATTCCTGCCGATCGCGGCGACGAGTTCGGTGCGCTGCTGGGCTCGCTCAAGCGCATGGACGTCAAGCTGCACGAGATCGTCGGCAGCGTACGCACGGCCTCGGATGCGGTCGGCGGCGCGGCCGCGCAATTGTCGAGAGGCAACGACGATCTGTCGCAGCGCACGCAGGAACAGGCGTCGGCGCTGGAGGAAACCGCGTCGAGCATGGAAGAGATGACGGCGACGGTGAAACAGAATGCGGACAACGCGCGCCAGGCGAATCAGCTCGCTTCCGGCGCCCGCAGCCAGGCGGAGCGCGGCGGCTCGGTCGTGCAGCGCGCAGTGACCGCGATGGAGGAGATCAATTCGTCGAGCCGCAAGATCTCCGACATCATCGGCGTCATCGACGAGATCGCGTTCCAGACCAATCTGCTCGCGCTCAACGCGGCCGTCGAAGCGGCGCGCGCCGGCGAGCAGGGCCGCGGCTTCGCGGTGGTCGCGAGCGAAGTGCGCAGCCTCG
>NZ_DAINNK010000016.1:0-68263 GCF_036735925.1 Povalibacter sp. | reverse complement strand
CCGAGTTCGGCACCAAGGAAGCGCTGTTCGAATCGGTGCTGAGCCAGCGCGCCGCACGCTTCTTTCCCGAAACCCGGCCACGGCCGCCGACCGGCGCCTGTGACGCCGGGGCGGAACTCAGGCGACTCGCCACTCACATGCTGAAGCGCATGCTCACGGAAGACGCGCTGGCCGTGTACCGCATCTGCGTGTACGAAGCACCGCATTTTCCGGGCCTGCGCAAGGCCGTACTCGAAGTCGGCATTCCCGGCCTGCTGCAGGGCACGGCGCGCCATCTCATCGATCTCGCGGCCGTGCATGCGCTGCGCATCGACGATGCGGACTTGGCCGCCTCGCAGTTCGTCGCCCTGGTGCAGGGACAACTCGTGCTGATGGCCGCCTGCGGCGAGCACATCGATGCGCGCACCCGCGATCGGCAGATCGTCAACGCCGTGCATGCATTTCTCCGGCTGTATCCGGTGTGCGGCGGGAAGCGGGACTGAGATTTCACACGGAGATCACGGAGACCACGGAGGTCGGAGAAGAGAAGAAAAATTTCCACGGGGGACACGGGGAGCACGGGGTCTCGGAGCAGAAATTTTCTTTCCCCGTGCTCCCCGTGTTCCCATTCTTCCCCCGTGGAAAATTCTTCCTCCTTCTGGCTCTGTGTTCTCCGTGATCTCTGTGTGAAACTCTGATTCATGCCCCTGCTGACCCTGAGAAATGCCGAGCTGGCCTATGGCCTGCATCCCCTGCTCGACCGCGCGAATTTTTCCGTGCAGGACGGCGAGCGCATCGGGCTGATCGGGCGCAACGGCACAGGCAAGTCGACGCTGCTGAAAGTGATCTCGCGCCAGGCGGCGCTCGATGACGGCGAGCTCGCGACGCAGGACGGGCTGCGGGTCGTGACGGTGGAACAGGAGCCGGAACTGCCGCCGGCCGCGACGGTGCGCGAGAGCCTGGTGGTCCGCGGCGCCTTCGATGCGATCCACGACGAACGCGAGCGCTGGCGGCTGGAAGCGCGGCTCGATGAATTCCTGCACCGCTTTTCGGTGACGCCGGAACGCGCGCCGACGACGACCTCGGGCGGCGAACGCAAGCGCGCGGCCCTGGCGCTCGCGCTGGCACAGCAGCCGGATCTGCTGCTGCTCGACGAGCCCACCAACCATCTCGACATCGACGGCATCGGCGCGCTCGAAGAACTGCTGCTCAAGGGGCCGACGACCATCGTCATCACGCACGACCGCGCGTTTCTCGATCGGGTCGTCACCCGCATCGTCGAACTGGATCGCGGCCTGCTGCGCTCCTATCCCGGCAACTTCGCCGCCTACGAGACGCGCAAGAGCGAGCAGCTCGCCGCCGAGGAAGTCGTCAATCGCAAGTTCGACAAGTTCTGGGCGCAGGAGGAAGTCTGGATCCGCAAGGGCATCGAGGCGCGGCGCACGCGCAACGAAGGTCGCGTACGCCGGCTGGAAGGCTTGCGAAGCGAACGTGCCGCGCGGCGCGAACGTCTCGGCGACGTGAAGCTGACGCTCGATGCGGGCGAACGCTCGGGCAAGCTGGTCGCGGAACTGGAGAACGTCGGCAAGTCGTTTGGCGAACGCACCATCGTGCGCGACCTGTCGCTGCGCATCATGCGCGGCGACCGGCTCGGCCTCATCGGCCCGAACGGCGCCGGCAAGTCGACGCTGATCAAGCTGTTCCTCGGCCGCCTGCAGCCCGACACCGGCACGGTGAAGCTCGGTACGAACCTGCAGGTCGCGTACTTCGACCAGATGCGCGAACAGCTCGATCCGGAGAAGTCCGTGGTCGAAACCATCAGCCCGGGCTCGGACTGGATCGAGATCGGCACCGAGCGCAAGCACGTCATGACCTATCTCGCCGACTTCCTGTTCCCGCCGCAGCGCGCGAACTCGCCGGTGAAGGCGCTCTCCGGCGGCGAACGCAATCGCCTGCTGCTGGCGCGGCAGTTCGCACGACCTGCGAACGTGCTGGTGATGGACGAACCCACCAACGATCTCGACATCGAATCGCTGGAGCTGCTCGAAAGCACGCTGCAGACCTATCCCGGCACGCTGCTGCTGGTCAGCCACGACCGCGCCTTCCTCGACAACGTCGTGACCCAGACGCTGGTGGCCGAAGGCAACGGCAAGTGGCAGGAATACGTCGGCGGTTACAGCGACTGGCTGGCGCAGCGCCGCGCACCGGCGCCGGCGGCTGCGACGAAACCCCGTGTCGAGCCGAAGGCCGAGACGCCGAAAGCCTCGGCGCCGGCCAAGCTCAGCTACAAGGAAGCCCGCGAACTGGAGCAGCTGCCGAAGGAAATCGAACAGCTCGAACAGGAACAGCATTCCCTCACGGAGCGCATGAGCAGCGCCGACTACCACCGGCAGGGTCCGGACCAGATCAAGACCGACCGCAAGCGCGCCGAAGACATCGAAGCCCTGCTGCTGCAGAAGTTCGACCGGTGGGAGGCGCTGGAAGCGCGGCGGGGATGAGGAAGTCGGAATTTCACACGGAGAGCACGGAGTTCACGAAGATCGGAAGAGAAGATTTCACACAGAGAACGCAGAGAAAATCTGACCGGACGATCTTCTTACCTCTGTGCTCTCTGTGCCCTCTGTGTGAAATTCTTGTCTTCTCCGTGGCCTCCGTGATCTCCGTGTGAAACTCCCCCTCCGAAACAGTTCCTTACAAACTGCGCAAGTCCCTGAAAACCGTTGTCCGGCCGCTCTGATATAAGACGGGCATGACGGAACGCCCGCACATCCTGGTCGTCGACGACGACCGCGAAATCCGCAACCTGCTGTGCGACTACCTGGAAAAGAACGGTTTTCGCACGACGGCCGTGGCCGACGGCAAGGGCCTGCGCCGGACGATGGAGCATTCGCACGTCGATCTGATCGTGCTCGACCTGATGCTGCCGGGCGATGACGGCCTGACCCTGTGTCGCGAGATCCGCGCGAAATCGCAGGTGCCGATCATCATGCTGACCGCGCTGGGCGAGGACATCGATCGCATCGTCGGCATGGAGGTCGGTGCCGACGACTATCTCGGCAAGCCGTTCAATCCGCGCGAGCTGCTGGTGCGGATTCGCGCCGTGCTGCGCCGGTCCGTGTATGCGCCGCGAGATCCGCTGCCGGCAGACGTGAAGGCCTATCGCTTCGCGGACTGGCGACTCGACGTGACCTCGCGATCGCTGACCCGCGACGACGGCACGAGCGTACCGCTCACCGGCGCCGAGTTCCGGCTGCTTGCCGTGCTGCTCGCGCATCCGCATCGCGTGCTGAGCCGCGTGCAGCTGGCGGAACTGACCCAGGGCCGCGACATCGATCCCTTCGATCGCAGCATCGACGTGCGCATCAGTCGCCTGCGACAGGCGCTCGGCGACGGCGGCCGCTCGCCGCAGATCATCAAGACGATCTACGGCGAGGGCTATCTGATCGGCGTCGAGGTCGCGCAGGAATGAGGCTGCTGCCGCAATCGCTGTTCGGGCGTCTGCTCGCCGGACTGCTCGCAGTCGTCGGCGTGGCATTGCTGGCCGTGGTGGGGCTGATCGTGCACGAGCGTCGCGACGTCGCCCTGTGGACCAGCACGGTCTGGGATGCGGCGGACAACATCGCCTCCGCCAGCACCGAACTGGTCGGACTCGATGCGCACGAACGCCAGGCACGCGTGGAAGCCTATCGCGCCCAACTGCGTCCGCTCGTGGAGCGCCGCCCGCCGCCGCGCCCGCGCCGGGAAGTGCTGCGGCTCCAGCAGGCCTTCGCAGACAAGATCCGTATGCAGCTGGGGCCCGAGTACAAGGTCACGGTGACGAACGCACAGAACCGCTGGCGCGACGTCATTCCGCTGCTGGGAAATCTTCGCCCTCCTCCCGACGCGCCCGAAGGCGGCGGCCCACCGGCTTTTCGCTCGCCGGACAACTGGTACGACGTGACGGTGCGGCTGCCCGACGGCGACGAGATCGTATTCCGCACGCTCGCGCCGCATCCCGGTCCGCCGTTGCCGAAACAGATCTTCATCAATCTCGGGCTGCTGACCGCGCTGCTCGCGGTGGTGCTGTACCTGATGACCCGCAGCATCACGCGCCCGCTGTCGGACCTCGCGCAGGCGGCCGATGCCGTGGGACGCGGCGAGAATCAGCTGCTGCCCGAACGCGGCGCGAAGGAATTGCGCGACGCCACGCATGCCTTCAATACGATGCAGGAGCGCCTGCGTCGCTATCTCGACAGCCGCACGCGCGTGGTCGCCGCCATGTCGCACGATCTGCGCACGCCGCTGACGCGCCTGCGGCTGCGCGCCGAAGCGCTCGACGATGACGAAGCGCGCAGCCGCTTCGTCGCGGACATCGACGAAATGAGCCGCATGGTCACCGGCGCGCTGAACATGTTCAAGGGACTGAACGACGAGGAGCCCGCCAGGCAGGTCATCGTCGACGATGTGCTCGCGGCCATCCAGCAGGAGTTCGCCGAACTCGGCGTGCCCTTCGCCATCGAAGGTCATTCGGACGCGCCGATCCTGGGCAAGGAACAGAGCCTGAAGCGCTGCCTGTCGAACCTGCTGAACAATGCCGTGAAATACGGCTCGAATGTCGTCGCGCGCGTCAGCGACGACGACGAACTGGTCATCACGATCCAGGACGAGGGACCAGGCATCCCGGCGGAGGAACTGGAGCGCGTGTTCGAGCCGTTCTATCGCGTCGAGGCCTCGCGCAATCGCGACACCGGCGGCACCGGCCTGGGTCTCAGCATCGCCCGCGACATCGCGCAGGCGCATGGCGGGTCGATCGTGCTGCGCAATCATCCCGGAGGCGGCCTGGAAGCAATCGTGAGGCTGCCGCGCGCGAAGGTCAGCGTTGCGCCGGATGTCTGACGGCGGCAGTTGCTTCGAGCGCCGGTCTTACAGTTGGTAACCATTCATTACCGGCGACGCAACGATCGGTCGCTAGCTTCCTCGTGTGTTCTTTCGTTCCATGAGGATCCTTCCATGAAAACCCGCATCACGATTACAGCCATCGCCCTGCTGGCGGCTGGCAACGCGATGGCGCAGCCGCCCGGTCCGCCTCCCGGAGGACGCGGCGGCCCCGATATCGATCGCATGGCCATCCTGCTGGACCTGGACGAAGGCCAGAAGGCAGCGGTCAGGCAGGTGTTCGATGAGCAGCGCGAACAGCGCAAGGCGGAGTTCGACAAGGCGCGGGAAAAGGCCGGCGACAGCCAGGCGCGTCCGACGCGCGAGCAGATGCGCGCCAAGCACGAGCAGATGAAGCAGCAGACCATCGAGAAGCTGCGCCCGATCCTGAGCGATACCCAGCTCACCAAGTTCGAGGCACTGATCGCAGAACCGCCCGCGAGACCGCGGGGCGAGCGCCGGTCCAGGTCCGAGTGAGTGCCTGAACGTGCTGCCGCGGGACGGTCCGCCATCGCGGGCCGTCCCCACTTTTCCTGACATACCGCAAACAAGAAAATCCTGATCCGGCCAACCGGCCGGGGTACTATTCCCTTCGCTTGCTGACTTTCACCGGGTCCACCGGTCAGTCCCAGGCATACGTCGAACTCTAAAACCTGATCCAGCCACGACGGGGAACCACGGTGAACGAACCGCACGGGACAACCACGCCTTCCGGCAGCACCCAGCCTTATCCGACGCCGCGCCAGGCCTGGTACATGGTCTTCGTGCTGATGATCTTCTACGTCTTCTCGTTCATCGACCGGCAGATCATTTCGCTGCTGGTCGAGCCGATCAAACGGGACATGCAGATCACCGACACCCAGATCGGCCTGTTGCAGGGCTTTTCCTTCGCCCTGTTCTACTGCTTCCTCGGCGTTCCGATCGGCTGGCTCGCCGACCGCAAGAACCGCAAGAAGATCATCGCGGTCGGCGTGGTGGTCTGGTCGCTCATGTCCACGCTGTGCGGCTTCGCAAAGAATTTCGGACAACTGTTCCTGGCGCGCGTCGGCGTCGGTGTCGGCGAAGCTGCACTTTCGCCCGCCGCCTATTCGATGGTGACGGATGCATTTCCGAAGGAACGCCTCGGCCGCGCTTTCAGCATCTACAACCTCGGCATTCCCATCGGCAGCGGCATCGCGCTGCTGGTCGGCGGACTCGTGGTCGGCGCCGTCGTGCAGGAAGGCAAGACCTTCGTACTGCCGCTGCTCGGTGAAGTTCGCGCCTGGCAGTTCGTGTTCATCGTCACCGGCGCACCGGGCCTGCTGTTGCCGCTGCTGCTGCTGAGCGTGCGCGAACCGGCGCGACGCGGACTGATCAAGACCGCGACGAACGAAACCGCGGCGGTTCCGCTCAGCGAAGTCTTCAAATTCATGTGGAAGAACGGCCACTTCTACAGCCTGCACTTCGTCGCGCTCGCGCTCTTCGCCATGCTGGGCTACGCCGTCGGCGCGTGGCTGCCGACGGTGATCTCGCGCACCTACGCCGTGCCGGCCGCCGATGTCGGCAAGGTGCTGGGCATCTCGGTGCTGTCGGTGAACGTGCTCGGCATCCTGTTCTTCGGCCGCATCTGCGACAGGCTGACCGCGCGCGGAATCACGGATGCGCCGATCGTCGTGTGCATCCTCGTCGGAATTCTGATCGCGATCACCAGCACCATTCCTGCCTTCATGCCGAACGTCACGCTCGCCTACGTCGCCATGTGCATCGCGGGCTTTCCTTTCCACGGCTACGTCGCGATGGGTCCGATGGCCGTCAACCAGGTGACGCCGAACCAGATGCGCGCCCAGGTGTCGTCCGTATACCTGTTCGTCAACGCCCTGCTCGGCATGGGCGTCGGCCCCGCACTCGTGCCGCTGATCAGCGACTACATCCTCAAGGATCCGATGCAGATCCGCTGGGCGCTGTCGATCGTCGTCTTCTGCGCCGGCACGCTGGCCGCATTCCTGCTATGGCTGGAACGCAAGCCGTTCCGCGAGCGCGTGTCGGCATCGGCGCAGTGGCATTGAGACGAGGAACAGAGAGCCGCGAAAGACCGCATGAAAGAAAGGGATTTCTTTCCCGAAAAAAATCCCTTCTTTCGACATGATCACAGCTTCCGCAGCCGCTCGGCGGCTTCGATGAGGGTGGAATCCTTCTTCGCGAAACAGAAACGCACGACGCCGAGTGTCGGCGGCGACTGATAGAACGGCGACACGGGAATCGAGGCGACGCCTGCTTCCCGCAGCACCCGGTCAGCGAACTCCGCGTCGGTGGCATCCGAGAGGTCGCTGAAATCCAGCAGCTGGAAGTACGTGCCCTCGGACGGAATCCAGCGGAATCGGGAGCCCTGCAGTTGCCGCAGGAACAGATCGCGCTTGCGTTGATAGAACGCGGCCAGCTCGTTGCTGTGCTGCGGCTCCAGCCGCAGGAACTCGGCGATCGCGAGTTGCAGCGGCGTCGCAATGCTGAAGGTATTGAACTGATGCACCCGCCGCAGTTCGCGGGTCAGCTCCGGCGGCGCCACGGCATAACCCACACGCCAGCCGGTCGCATGCATCGTCTTGCCGAAGGAAAAGCACACGACACTGCGCGCATACAGTTCGGCGTGGCCGACTACGCTCGCATGCTTCGCGCCGTCGTAAACCATGTGTTCGTACACTTCGTCCGACAGCACCATCGCATCCGTGGGACGCAGCAGGTCGGCCAGCTGCTGCAGATCGCCGGCCGACAATATCGAACCCGTGGGATTGTGCGGCGAGTTGATCATCACGAGCCGCAGGCGCGGCGTGACCCGCGCGCGGACCTGCTGCCAGTCGATGCGGAAATGCGGCGGCTGCAGCGGCACGTGCACCGGACGTCCGCCAGCGAGGATCACGGCGGGCGCATACGAGTCGTAGGACGGATCGAACAGGATGACGTCGTCGCCCGGATGTACGAGCGCACTGACGGCCGAGAAGATCGCCTCGGTGGCGCCGAGCGTGATCGTGATCTCTGCTTCCGGATCCGGCGTGCGCCCGTAACTCGCGCCGAGCTTGTTCGCGATCTGCTCGCGCAGCGCGCCCTCGCCGATCATCGGCGCGTACTGGTTGTGGCCGGACGCCACCGAACGCGCCAGCAGTTCCTTCAGCAGCTCCGGCGAATCGAAGTCGGGAAATCCCTGCGCCAGATTGATCGCGCCCAGTTCGCGGGCGCGATTGGTCATGACGGTGAAGATGGTCGTGCCGACGTGCGGCAGCTTCGAACGGAGGTTCATGGCCGCTGCAGTCTGCGGCTATTTTCCCGTCGCCGCCATCTGCATGTCGCGCTGCCGACGCTTTTCCTGGCGCTGCATGAGGATGCCGGCGATCACTACACCAATCGTGACCAGCAGCACCATGATCGACGCGAGCGCATTGATGTCCGGACTCACACCCAGACGGACCTTCGAGAAAATCACCATCGGCAGCGTGCTGGAACCGGGGCCGGACACGAAGCTGGCAATGACCAGGTCATCGAGCGAAATCGTGAAAGCCAGCAGCCAGCCCGACACCAGCGCCGGCGCGATGATCGGCAGCGTGATGAGAAAGAAGATCTTGGCCGGACGCGCGCCGAGATCCATCGCGGCTTCTTCCAGCGAATCGTCGAGCGTCGACAGTCGCGACTGCACGATGACGGTCACGTACGCCATCGTCAGTGTCATGTGCGCGATGGTGATGGTCGTGACGCCGCGGCCCTGCGGCCAGCCGAAAATCTGCTCCATCGCCACGAACAACACCAGCAACGACAGGCCCGTGATGACTTCCGGCATCACCAGCGGCGCCGTCGTCATGCCCGAGAACAGCGTGCGGCCGCTGAACTTGCCGAAGCGCGCCAGCGCCAGGCCCGCCAGCGTGCCGAGGATCACGGCACCGGTCGCATTGATGGCCGCAATCTTCAGCGACAGCCACGCAGCGTTGAGGATCTGGTCGTTCTGGAACAGCTTGCCATACCACTCGGTGGAGAAACCTCCCCATACCGTGACCAGGCGCGACTTGTTGAACGAGTAGAAGATCAGCGACAGGATCGGCACGTAAAGGAACGCGAAGCCGAATACCAGCACCGAAAGACGAAACACCGGGACGCGTCTGCTCATCGGTGCGCTCCCCTGGCTTCGGCGTTCTGGGCCCGCTGCAGCAGCACGATGGGAATGACCAGCAGCAACAGCAACGCGATGGCCACCGCACTGGCCACCGGCCAGTCGCGGTTGCTGAAGAACTCGGTCCACAGCACCTTGCCGATCATCAGCGAATCCGGCGCACCGAGCAGCGCCGGGATGACGAACTCGCCGACAGCCGGGATGAACACCAGCATCGAGCCCGCGACGATGCCCGGCATCGACAGCGGCAACGTAATCGTGAGGAACGACTTGAACGGCCGGCTGCCCAGGTCCGCCGCCGCTTCGAGCAGTGTCAGGTCCATCTTCTCCAGATTCGAGTACAGCGGCAGGATCATGAACGGCAGATAGGAATAGACGATGCCGACATAGATCGCGAAATCCGTCTGCAGCATCACGATGGGTTCGTCGATGATGCCGAGCCACATCAGGAAATTATTGATGAGGCCGTTGTTCTTGAGCAGGCCGATCCAGGCGTAGACGCGCAGCAGGAAGGAGGTCCAGAACGGCAGGATCACCATCATCAGCAGGATGTTGCGCCACGTCGTGTTGGCGCGCGCAATCGCATAGGCGAGCGGATAACCGACCAGCAGGCACAGCAGCGTGGAGATGAACGCCACCTTCATCGAATTGAGGTAGGCCTTCCAGTAGAGGTTGTCCTCGACCAGGAACATGAAATTCCCGAGATTGAGCTTGATGTGCAGCATCTTGTCGCCGGCCCATTCGAACAGCGGCTGGTACGGCGGCGAGGCGATCTGCGTCTCCGAGAACGCGATCTTGAGAACGATGACGAACGGAATCAGGAAGAACAGCAGCAGCCAGAAATACGGAATGGCGACGACGGCGGTGCGTCCGCGCACGCCCCACTTCAGCAAGCGGGCCTGCGTCCAGCGATACGGCGGAAATTGCTGCAGCACGCGCAGGATGAGTTGCGCACCCGCGCTGTGGCGCTGCCCGCTCGGCGGTTGGGCTTTGGCGATCATTCGCCGAGCACCACCGGGCTCGATGGGTGCCAGTGGATGTAGACCGACTGATCCCAGGTGATCAGGTCATCGGCATGCCGATAGGAATTCGGCTGCGTCACCCGCACCATCTTTCCGGAGTCGAGCTGCACGATGTAGATCGACATGTCGCCCATGTAGGCGATCTCTTTGACGGTGCCGTGAGCAACGTTGTCAGTCTGATCTGGCTTCTCGATCGAGATATTGATCTTCTCGGGACGGACCGCCGCCCACAGCAGCACGTCCGGCGCCGAACTCACGCCGTGATCGACGAAGATGGTGCCGCCCAGTTCCTGCGATTCGATGCGTACGCGATCGGGCAGGTCCTCGATCATGCGCCCCTGGAACATGTTGACGTTGCCGATGAACTCGGCGACGAACTTGCTGTTGGGATATTCGTAGATGTCCTTCGGTGTGCCGACCTGGATGATCTCGCCGAGGTTCATGACGCCGATGCGGCTCGACAGCGTCATCGCCTCTTCCTGGTCGTGCGTCACGACGACGAAGGTGACGCCGAGCTGTTCCTGCAGATTCACCAGTTCGAACTGCGTGTGTTCGCGCAGCTTCTTGTCGAGCGCGCCGAGCGGCTCGTCGAGCAGCAGCAGCTTGGGCCGCTTGACCAGCGAACGCGCAAGCGCGACGCGCTGGCGCTGGCCGCCGGAGAGCTGATGGGGCTTGCGCTTGGCGAACTGTCCCAGCTTCACCATGCCGAGCATGTCGGCCACGCGCGAGGCGATCTCTGCCTTGGATACCTTGTCCTGCTTGAGTCCGAACGCCACGTTCTGTTCGACCGTCATGTGCGGGAACAGCGCGTAGGACTGGAACATCATGTTGACTGGGCGTTCATAGGGCGGGATGCCCGCCATGTCGACGCCGTCGATCAGGATCTTGCCGCTGCTCGGATCTTCGAACCCCGCCAGCATGCGCAGCAGCGTGGTTTTGCCGCAGCCCGAACCGCCGAGCAGACAGAACAGTTCCTTCTTGTAGATCTTGAGCGAGACGTCGTTGACGGCCACGAAGTCGCCGAACTTCTTGGTGACGCGCTCGATGCTGATGTAGGGGACGGCTTGCGGGTCGTTCCAGGGCTGGATCTTGGTTTCGGGGCGACTGCTCGGAGTGGCCATGATTCACCGCTGTTGTTGTTTGCGTCGCATGGCCATCGGACTACGAACCTAACGGGTTACGGCCAGAATGCTCTTCCGGCCGTCACCCATCGTCCGTAGTCCGCAGCCCCTTTCATCAGCTTCCCGTCGTGAACTTGGTCCACATGCGGGTCATGAGGCGGGTGAAGTCCTCGGTGTACGACAGCGAGGGGAACAGCTTCGCCTTCACTTCCGGCGGCGGATACACGCCCGGATCGTTCTTGATCTCATCGTTGATGAGCGGCAGCGCCGCGGCCACCGGGCTCGCGTAGTTCACGAAGTTCGAGTTGTTGGCGGCGACCTGCGGCTCCATCAGATAGTTGATGAAGGCGTGGGCGTTCTTCGGGTGCTTGGCATCGGCCGGAATCGCCAGCGTGTCGAACCACACGATGGTGCCTTCCTTCGGGATGACGTACTTGATCACCGTGCCCTGACCCGCTTCCTCGGCGCGATCGCGCGACTGCAGGACATCGCCGCTCCAGCCGAGCGCGACACACAGATCGCCATTGGCCAGATCCTCGATGTATTGCGAAGAATGGATCTTGCGGATGTACGGGCGGATCGCCATCAGCTTCTCTTCCGCCGCCTTCAGGTCTTCTTCCTTCTGGCTGTTCGGGTCGCGGCCCATCCAGGCCAGCGCCACCTTGAGAACTTCATCGGAGGCGTCGAGCACCGATACGCCGCAGTCCTTGAACTTGGCGATCTGCTTCGGATCGAAAATGAAATCCCAGCTGTCGAGCGGCGTGTCGCCGAGGATTTTCTTGACCTTGGCTTCGTTGTAGCCGATGCCGGTGGTGCCCCAGAAATAGTCGACCGAGTATTCGTTGCCCGGATCGTGCAACGCCACGCGCTGCATCACGTCGGGGTCCATGTTCGAGAGGTTCGGAAGCTGGCTCTTGTCGAGCTTCTGGAACACGCCCGCCTTGATCTGGCGTTCCAGGAACGACGCCGAAGGCACGACGACGTCGAAGCCCGAGTTGCCCGCCAGCAGCCGGGTTTCCAGCACGTCATTCGAATCGAAAACGTCGTAGGTGACCTTGATGCCGGTCTTCTCTTCGAAGTTCTTGATGGTGTCTTCGGCGATGTAGTCCGACCAGTTGAATACGTGCAGGACCTTTTCTTCTTCGGCGGGAGCAGCCGCCTGGCCGGCCTGCTGCGCCTCCTCTTTCTTGCCGCAGGCCGCCAGCGCTAGCGCGACAGCGGTTGCAGTCAAGGCAACGCGCAAATTCTTGTTCATCGGATAGCTACTCCCCGTGTGGTTTTACGGACCGGACCGACACCGGCTACTGCGCTGGAGCGTAACGCAGAACCCGTGCGAAGGGCTACGGGAGCGAGTGCAGCGTCATGTCGAGGGACTTGCGAGCCTTGTCGATCAGCTCGTCGACGTGGGCGCGCGTCATCACCAGCGGCGGCGCGACGATCATGGTGTCGCGGACCGCCCGCATGACCAGGCCGTTGCTGATGCACAGATCGCGGCACAGGGTGCCGACTTCGCCGGGATCGGCGAAGAGTTCGCGCTTGCTCTTGTCCTTCACCAGTTCCAGTGCACCAATAAGGCCCACGATACGGGCCTCGCCGACCAGCGGATGCTCGGCGAGTTCGGCCCAGCGCTGTTTCATGTAGGGCGCGATGTCGTTCCTGACCCGCTCGATGACATTTTCATTGCGCAGGATGTTGATGGTGGCGCACGCCACGGCGCAGGCCGCCGGGTGACCGGAGTAGGTAAAGCCGTGGGCGAACTCGCCGCCCTTTTCCGTGAGTACCGCAGCGACCCGATCCGCGATCATCACGCCGCCGATCGGCAGGTAGCCCGAGGACATGCCCTTGGCGATCGGCATCAGGTCCGGCTTGATGTCGAAGTACTGCGAACCGAACCACTGCCCGGTGCGGCCGAAGCCGCAGATGACTTCATCGGCGATGAGCAGGATGCCGTAACGGTCGACGATCTTCTGGATCTCGGGCCAGTACGTCGATGGCGGAATGATCACACCGCCCGCACCCTGGATGGGTTCGCCGATGAATGCAGCGACCCGCTCCGGTCCGATTTCCAGAATCTTCTCTTCGAGGGCACGCGCGGCGACGAGGCCGAATTCCTCGGGCGACAGATCGCCGCCTTCCACATACCAGTACGGCTGGCGGATGTGGACGATGCCCGGGATGGGCAAGCCGCCCTGCGCATGCATCGGCGCCATGCCGCCGAGACTGGCGCCGGCCATCGTACTGCCGTGATAGGCATTCTTGCGGCTGATGATGACGGTGCGCTGCGGCTGGTCCATCAGTTCCCAGTAACGGCGTACCGAGCGCACGACCGTGTCGTTCGCCTCGGATCCCGAGCCCGTAAAAAAAACGTGCTTGAACTGGGGCGGCGTGACTTCGGCCAGCAATCGCGACAGTTCGATGGCGGGCGGATGGGCCACCTGGAAGAAGCTGTTGTAGTACGGCAGCTCCAGCAACTGCTTGTAGGCCGCCTCGGCCAGTTCGCGGCGGCCGTAACCCAGATTCACGCACCACAGTCCCGACATGCCGTCGAGGATCTGTCGTCCGTCCGAATCGTAGAGATACACCCCTTCGGCGCGCGAGATGACCCGCGTCCCCTTGCGGCCCAGCGCCGCATGATCCGTGAAGGGATGAATGTAGTGAGAGGCATCCAGTGCCTGCCATTCAGCCGTGGAACGGGAAGGAATGAACGGACTGGATGAAGTCGTCATGTCAGCGGAAGCGGCGGAAATAAGTCATGAACACACCTTGCAGATACATCAGACGTTCAACAGCAGATGCTCGCGCTCCCAGGAGCTGATCACCTGCAGGAACGTTTCATATTCGTTTTCCTTCACGGCGGCGTAGGCCAGCACGAAACGTTCGCTGAGGATTTCCAGCAGCGGACGGCAATCGCGCAACAGCCGCAACGATTCCTCGATATTGCGCGGCAGGCCGAACGGCAGGTCGTAGGCGCTGCCCGTCACGGGTTCCGTGGGCTTCAGTCCTTCGACCATGCCGAGATAGCCGCAAGTCAGCGATGCCGCAATCGCGATGTAGGGATTCGCATCCGCACCGGCGATGCGATTCTCGACACGGCGATTGGCCGGATTCGACACCGGCACGCGCAGACCCGCCGTGCGATTGTCGTAGCCCCACTGCGTATTGATCGGCGCGGAGTGATGGCGCGTGATGCGGCGATAGGAATTCACGTTCGGCGCAAACAGCGACATCGCCGCCGGCAGGTATTTCTGCAGTCCGGCGATATGCGAGAAGAACAGCGACGACGGCTTGCCCTCGGCATCGCTGAAAATGTTCTTGCCGGTGCGGCGATCGACGATGCTCTGATGAATATGCATGGCGCTGCCGGGCTCGCGCGCCATCGGCTTCGCCATGAACGTCGCATACATCTTGTGACGCAGCGCCGCCTCGCGCGCGGTGCGCTTGAACAGGAAGACCTGGTCCGCCAGCGACAACGCATTGCCGTGCAGCAGGTTGATCTCCATCTGCGCGGCGCCGTCTTCGTGGATCAGCGTGTCGATGGCGATGTCCTGCGCTTCGCAGAACGCATAGATGTCGTCGAACAGCGGATCGAATTCGTTCACCGCCGCGATCGAATACGCCTGGCGCCCGATCTCGGGACGGCCCGAGCGGCCCATCGGCGGCTTGAGCGGATAGTCGGCGTCGATGTTCGGTTCGACCAGGAAGAACTCCAGTTCCGGCGCCACCACCGGCTCCCAGCCATGCTGTGCGTACAGCTCGAGTACGTGCTGCAACAGGTAGCGCGGCGCCATCGTCACGGGACGACCGTCGGAATAGAAACTGTCGTGAATCACCTGCGCGGTGGGCTCCGCAGTCCACGGCACCACGCGGATGGTGCTGGGATCGGCCTTCAGCACGATGTCGATTTCCGACGGGCTGATGGCGCGATCGTCGTCCGGATATTCGCCGGTGACGGTCTGCAGGAAGATGCTCTCCGGCAGACGCATGCCCTCGTCTTCGGCGAACTTCGCCGCGGGCATGATCTTGCCGCGCGGCACGCCCGCCATGTCGGGAATGATCGCCTCGACTTCGGAAATGCCGTGCTCTTTGAAGAATTGCTGGATGACGCTCATACATGATCCTTGCGTGCGTACTCACGCGCTGCCCGACCGAAGGCAGCGAACAGAGCACGCGAAAATGCGTTGTCCTGAAATTTCCACTCGGGATGCCACTGCACCGCATGGGCGAAGCCCGGCGCCGATGCGGCGCGGAAAGCTTCGATGACGCCATCGGGTGCACGCGCCTCGACTTCGAGACCGTTGCCGAGTGTCTGCACTCCCTGCGAGTGCAGCGAATTCACTGTCAGTCGATCCTGGCCCGCCAGCGCATGCAGCGCGGTGCCGCGGATCAGTTCTATTTCATGCGCCGGGCCGTACTGCTCATCGAGCGGCGCGGAGGTGTCCTCACGATGATTGCCGAATCCCGGCACCTCGTGAATCTTCTGCCAGAGCGTGCCGCCGAAGGCGACGTTCATCTCCTGGAAGCCGCGGCAGATCGCCAGCAACGGCATGCCTGCCTGGATCACGCGCGGAATCATGGGCAGCGTCGTCGCATCGCGGTGCGCGTCGTGCAGCGTTCCCTCGGCGCTGGCCGGCCCGCCGTAGCGGTGCGGTTCGACATTCGAGTGACTTCCCGTCAGCAGAATCCCGTCGAAGCGGTGTAGCAGTTCGTCGAGACCGATGCCGTCGCCGAGCGAAGGAATGAGGACGGGGATCGCATCGGCGCCCTGCGCGATGGCATTGATGTACTTCTCACCCACGCAGTGGAAGTAGTGAGCCCCAAGCAGACGGCGGTCCGCAGGGATTCCGATGAGCGGCTTGCCCGACATACACGTTTAATATCTTTAACGACCGGAAGAGGATCCGGCGTCCAATCGACGAGGCATTTAACCACAGTCCCGGCGCCTCCGCCCGCCCGAGGTTTACCGAGGGGGGCCATTTTCAGGCCTCACAAGGGCTTGCGAAGCCATTTCGACCGGGTCCACGCTTGCCGCCGCGTGGAGCCGGCCGGTATTCTCCCTGCCGCGAACCGAGACCGGTTCGCTATTAAATCTTAAACAGGGTTCGCCGCATGGCAGTTGAAACCTCGATCGCAGAGATCGCTGCCCTGCGCCGCGAGCATCCCGATATCCGCTTTGTCGATGTGCTGCTGGCCGACCTGTGCGGCGTGCCGCGCGGCAAGCGCGTAACCATCGAAGAGCTGCCGCAGGTCTACGACGGCGGCTTCCTGCTGCCGGGCTCGATGTTCGCGCTCGACGTGCAGGGGCTGACGATCGAAGAAACGCATCTGGGTTTCGATGACGGCGATGCGGATCGCGCCTGCATTCCCGTGCCGGGCACGCTGCTGCCGGTGCCGTGGACCAACGAAGGTGTCGCGCAGGTGCAAGTGTCGATGCGCGACAACGATGGCAGTCCGTTTTTTGGCGATCCGCGTCATGTGCTGAGCGCGGTCCTGCAGCGATTCCAGCGCCTCGGCCTGACGCCGGTGGTCGTCGTCGAACTGGAGTTCTATTTTGTGGATCGCGAGCGCACGGCGACGGGTCGCATTCAACCGCCGCGTCTGCCGCAGACCGGGCGGCGCGAGTACCGGACCCAGATCAACTCCATGTCCGATGTGAACGAGTACTCCGCGGTGCTCGCCGAGATCAGCGCCGCGTGCGCAGCACAGCGCATACCCGCGGGCACGGCGCTCGCCGAATACGGACCCGGGCAATTCGAAGTAAACCTGCACCACTGCGCCGATGCGCTGGCCGCCTGCGACGAGGCCATCCGTTTCAAGCGGCTGGTCCGCGGCGTGGCGGCGAAGCGCGGCATGGAAGCGACCTTCATGCCCAAGCCCTATGCGGAGTTCGCCGGCAGCGGCGCGCATCTGCATGTCAGCCTACTCGATGCCTCGGGCGCGAATGTCTTTGCGTCCGAGGACACCTGCGGCAATGAAACGCTGCGCCACGCGATCGGCGGACTCGCGCGAACGATGTCGGATGCGATGTTCGTGTTCGCCCCGACCATCAATTCCTATCGACGCTATCGGCCCGAAGCCTATGTGCCGCTGAATCCGACCTGGGCCTGCAACAATCGCGGCGTTGCCCTGCGCATTCCGATCAGTTCGGCCGAGAACCGTCGCGTCGAGCATCGCGTCGCCGGCGCCGATGCCAATCCATACCTGCTCACGGCCGCGATTCTCGCCGGCATCCATTACGGCATTACTCACAAGATCGATCCCGGCCCACCGCTCGCAGGCAATGCCTATCGCGGCAACGGCGCATCACTGCCAGTCACCTGGCCCGAAGCGGCGCTGGCATTCGAGCGCAGCGATTTCATCGGCGAATACTTCGGCAAGCCATTCCAGCATCTGTTTCTTTCCACGCGACGCGGTGAACTGAGAGCCTTCGAACTGAATGTCTCGACGCTCGAGTACGACTGGTACGTGGCGACGAGTTAAGGAGAAAGTGACGAGGGTCACGGAAGTCACGAAAGTGACGAGGGAACGGACATCCCTTACTTTCGTGACTTTCGTGACTTTCGTGACCTTCGTGACTCTCGTAACTTTCTTCACATGACCCACATCGATTCCTATTACGCCGCGTCGGCCAATCCGGCACCGACGTATCCGCCGCTTGCCGGCGCGATCGACGTCGACGTGTGCGTCATCGGCGGCGGCATCGCGGGATGCTCCACGGCGCTGCATCTCGCCGAACGCGGCTACCGGGTGGTGCTGATCGAATCACACCGCATTGCCTGGGGCGCCTCGGGCCGCAGCGGCGGTCAGGCGATCGGCGGTTATGCGTGCGGTCAGAAGAAACTGATCGATGCGCTCGGCTTCGATGATGCGCACAAGCTGTGGGACATCAGCGTCGAATCGTTGTCGCTGTTGCGGGATCGGGTCGCTCGGCATTCGATCGACTGCGACCTGCACTGGGGTCAGATGCACGTCGCGATCAAGCCGCGCCAGCGCGACGACCTGCTGGCCGAGCAGCACGAACTCGAAGAAAAGTTCGGCTACCGGCAGTTGCGCTTTATGGAAGGCCCCGAAGTTCAGGCGCTGCTGGCGACGCAGCGCTACTGCGCGGGGCTGTACGACAGCGGCAGCGGACATCTGCATCCGCTCAACTACACGCTCGGACTTGCTGCTGCGGCGCATGCCGCAGGCGTACAGATTTTCGAAGGAACCACCGCGACGCGAGTCCAGCACGGCGATCCGGCTACGGTGACGTGCAACACCGGCAGCATCAAGGCGCGCTTCGTTGCGCTGTGCTGCAATGCCTACATCGACGGCCTCGCTCCCGAACTCGATGCGCGGATCATGCCCGTGGGCACCTACATCGTGGCGACCGAGCCGCTCGGCGAAGCGCGCATGAACGATCTGATGCGTCAGAACGTCGCCGTGACCGACATCAACTTCGTACTCGACTACTTCCGTCGCTCCGCCGATCACCGACTGCTGTTCGGCGGACGCGTCAGCTATTCGGGACTCGATGCATTCAATACGAAGAACGCCACGCGTCAGCGCATGATCAAGGTCTTTCCGCAGTTGTCGGATGTGGCCATCGAATATGCGTGGGGCGGTTACGTCGACATCACGATGAGCCGTGCACCGGACTTCGGCCGCATCGGATCGAATGTCTACTACCTGCAGGGATTCTCGGGTCACGGCATCGCGCTGACCGGTATCGCCGGCAAACTCGTGGCCGAAGCCATTGCCGGTCAGGCTGAACGATTCGATCTGTTCACGAAAATCCAGCACCGGAAATTTCCGGGCGGCACGCTGCTGCGGATGCCGGCGTTGGTGCTGGCGATGCTGTGGTATCGAATGAGGGACTTCCTGTGAGAAGTGACGGAAGTCACGAGGGTCACGAAAGTGACGCGGGGCTCCTACCCTCGTCACGTTCGTGACCTTCGTCACCCTCGTCACTTCCCCCCATACACCGCCCCGCTCGTACACGTCTCGTGAACGACGACCTTGCTCAGCAGCGGCAATACTTTTTTGGTTTCCATCCACACCCAGCGCGCCAGATTCTCGCTGGTCGGATTCTCGAGTCCCGCGATCTCATTGAGATAGTGATGATCGAGCCGGTCATAGATCGGCTGGAAAGCAGCCTTCACGTCCGCGAAATCCATGACCCAGCCGGTGTGCGCATCGACCGGACCGCTGATGTGCAGTTCGATGCGAAACGAATGACCGTGCAGCCGCGCGCACTTGTGACCGGCGGGCACATTCGGCAACCGGTGCGCCGCCTCGATCGTGAATGCGCGGAAGATATCCATCGACGTTACCGGACCTCCAGACGACGACGCCGCGCTCTTGGGCGCGGCGTCAGTGAATCGCAATCGGTTGCAGCGACGATCAGGCGGCCTTGCGCCGGCGCGAACTCGATGCACAGCTGCAGGTGCCGCAGGTGCAACGGATCGTATTGCAATCATTGCAGACGCCGAAGTCGACCGAGCCGAAGTGACGGCGGCAATGCTCGCAATAGGGCTTGCGACGACCACCGCGCGCAGTGCGGTACGAATCCACGGCGGCCGCATTTTCTGCGCCCTGCGCGTCCGGGCACTGCACCAGATCCTTGCTGACGATCGAACGCATGAAGGTCGTGGCCGTCATCGAGCCGAGCTTGAACAGACGCATCTGTTCCTTGGCGAGACCCATCTGCGCGACCGGATCGTAAATGACGACACCCAGCTTGGGGTGAAACTGAACCTGGAACGGATCGGCGCTCATGGCGTGCACTCTATGCTGTGCCCGGCAATCGGCCGGACGGAAAAATTCAAAGGTCTCGCGCTGGGGTTGATTACGGGGACCCGTAATGCAGCCGCAATTGTGCTGCAACGCAAGAGTAATAATCAATCCGTGATGCCGCTTGGCGTATACGAAAGTACGCCTAGGAGCGGTGCCGTGTCCGTTCGTAGCTACCGAGATGCGGCCGTGGGCGCTCCCGTTCAAGCGGTTTTGCACTGATTTGCGGCGGAACGGTAATTTTTGCCGGATCCGTCAACGTCAGTACGTAGCACTGGTGAATTTTCGGACTGCGCCTGAAATCCCACGGCAAGGTGGCAGTCGTGACATCTTCGACAGCGAAGGCTTCCAGCGCGTTCCGCTCCAGCTTGAAGCGCGTGTAGTTATTTGAGAACACGATCACACCGCCGGGTACCAGCAGACCTGCCGAGAGCATGAGCAAGGCCACGTGGTCGCGCTGCACGTCGAAATCGTCTTCCATGCGCTTCGAACGCGAATGAGTCGGCGGATCGATGAACATAAGATCGAAACGTCGGGCTTTGCCCTGCTGCTCCCGCAGCCAGGCCATGCAGTCCTGCTGCACGAACCCGTGTTCCGACCCGGCGAGATCGTTCAAGGCCAGGTTGCGCTTCGCCCATTCCAGATAGGTGCGCGACATGTCGACCGTCGTCGATGAACTCGCGCCGCCACCGACGGCATGAACGGTTGCGGCACCGGTATACGCAAACAGATTGAGGAATTTCCGGCCACGCGCCATGTCGCCGAGGCGCTGTCGCGTCAGACGGTGGTCGAGGAACAAGCCGGTATCCAGGTAGTCGTGAAAGTTCACGAGGAAGCGATAGCTGCCTTCGCGAACTTCCTCGAACTCACGTTCGTTGCCGACTTTCTCGTACTGCGCGATGCCCTTCTGCTGGCGACGACGGCGCAGGTGAATGCGCTCCGCAGGCAAAGCCAGTACTTCCGGAATCACCGCGAGCACTTCACGTCGACGCGCCCGCACACTTTCTTCTGCGATGGTCTTCGGCGCTTCGTATTCCTGCACCAACGCCCATTGCTGCCCGGCGCCGTCGCCGTAGAGATCGATCGCGAATGCGTACTCGGGCATGTCCGCGTCGTAGACGCGATAGCAGTACACACCTTCGCGTTGCGCCCAGTCGTTGGCCGCCTTCAGGTTCTTGCGCAGCCGATTGGCGAACATCTGCGCGCCGGGCTGATTGCGGATCTCCTGCTGTTCCTCGGCGCTGCGCGCGGGACGCGATGTGCCGCGATATTCGGCCGGCTCGATGTCGAACCGCAGCAGGCGGCATTCGATGCGGCCATTCCACAGCGTGTGACTGCGCTTCGCATTGATGCCCAGCGCCTTCGCCAGCGGCGGATTGCCCGTGAACACCGCACCCTTCCAGCCCTCGAAGTGCTCGCGCAGTTTCTGCCCCAGCAGGTCGTACAGCGCCTGCAGGCGTTCCTGATCGCCGATGCGTTCGCCATACGGCGGGTTCGCGATCACGAGGCCCGTAGCTCCGCTTTCGCGCGTCAACTGCGCCAGTTCGCGACGCTCGACATGCACGAACCCGCGCAGCCGCGCCCGTTCGACATTCTCGATCGCTGCACGAACCGCAGCGGGATCCTGATCGTAGCCGCGCAGCACGAGTTTCCGCTCCAGCGTCGCGGCACGTCGTTCGCGCGCTTCTTCGAGCAGCCTGCGCCACAACTCGCGATCGTGTCCCACCCAGCCGATGACGCCGAAGTAGCTGCGCATCGAGCCCGGCGCAATGTCGAGCGCCATCAATGCTGCTTCGATCGGCAACGTGCCCGATCCGCACATCGGATCGACGAGTTCGCCGCCTGCCTTCGCAATGGCCGGCCAGCCGCAGCGAAGCAGGATCGCCGCCGCGAGGTTTTCCTTGAGCGGCGCCGCCACGCCGCGAGCGCGATACGCACGACGGTGCAGACTGTCGCCCGACAGATCGAGACTGAGCGTCGCGCGATCCCGATCCAGTCGCACGTCGATGCGGACGTCGGGCTGCTCCAGTTCGACCGACGGACGATCGCCCGTGCGTTCGCGCATGAAATCGACGATCGCGTCCTTGGTCTTGAGCGCGCCGAAGTGAGTATGCGTAATGCCGCTGGTGGCACCGCCGAGATCGACTGCCAGCGTTCCGGTCGGCTTGATGTGCTGCGTCCAGTCGATCGACCTCACGCCCGCGTACAGCGCTTCCGGCGTCGCGGCTTCGAATGAACCGAGCGGCAGCAGAATCCGGCTCGCCGTGCGCGACCAAAGACAGGCGCGATACGCCGTTTCCAGCGAGCCTTCGAACTGCACGCCGAGCTTGAATTCGCGGCACTGCGTCGCGCCGCAATCGCGCAACTCGGCCGCGGTCAGATCGGCAACACCCGGGGGACAGGAAGCGAAGAACTGCATTGTTGGCTTTTCAGAAGAAGAAGTTTCACACGGAGATCACGGAGGACACGGAGTTTGAAGAGAAGAAAGAATTTCCACGGGGGACACGGGGAACACGGGGCAGAAAAGAGATTGCTTGTTCCGAGTCCCCGTGGTCCCCGTGTCCCCCGTGGAAAATTTCTTCCGTCTTATCTCTTCGTATGTCCATCGAGTGTCAGGAGGGGACCATAGAGTTCGGGACGGCGATCGCGGAACACGCCCCAGGCATTGCGATAGTTGCGGATCGCTTCGAGGTCGAGCGTCGCGGTGAGAATGGCTTCGTTCGATCGATCGGCCTGTTGCAACAGCGCGCCCGTCTGGTCGGTAATGAATGACGAGCCGTAGTACGTCACCGTCCAGCGCTCGCCCTTCTCGGTGCCGATGCGGTTGGAGGCGACCAGCGGCATGATGTTCGACGCCGAGTGGCCCTGCATCGCGCGTTGCCAGTGATCGCGCGAGTCGATGCCCGGATCCTGCGGCTCGGCGCCGATCGCGGTGGGGTAGAAAAGAATCTCGGCGCCGAGCAGCGCCATGGCACGCGCGCTTTCCGGAAACCATTGATCCCAGCAGATCGCAACGCCGAGCGTGCCGAAGCGCGTCTTCCACACTTTGAATCCCGTGTCGCCGGGCGAGAAATAGAACTTCTCGTGATAGCCCGGGCTTTCGGGAATGTGCGCCTTGCGATAAGTGCCGAGCACGCTGCCGTCGGCGTCGACCATCGCAACGGTGTTGTAGAACGCATTGCCCTCGCGCTCGAACACACTGGCGGGCAGCACGACATTCAATTCGCGCGCCAGCGACTGGAATTTGCGCACCGCCGGATTTTCCTCGATGGGCAGCGCCAGCGAAAAGTAGTCGGGGTTGTGCTCCTTGCAGAAATACGGCGTCTCGAACAGTTCCTGGATGAGGATGATGTTTGCACCCTGCTTCGCCGCCGCGCGAATCACGCGCTCGGCCGTCGCGAGATTTTTCTCGCGATCGTCGGTACAGGCGAACTGGGTGGCGGCAACGGTGGTTTTCATAAGAGCAAGGTGACGAAAGTCACGAAGGTGACGCAAGTGACGCGGGTAATACAGCCGGAAGTCACTCGGTCACTTTCGTGACCCTCGTGACTTTCGTGACTCAGAACGTAGGCGGTGTGCTGGCGCTGATGATCTCACACGGTTCCGCACCGGTATTGCGGAATCTATGCGGCACGGCGCTGGAGAAGTAATACGCATCTCCCGGACCGAGCACGCGGCTCTGGCCGCCGACCGTCAGTTCGATGCGACCCGACAGCACGATGCCGCCCTCTTCGCCCTTGTGGCTCAGCATGTCATCGCCGGTGTCGGAACCTGCGCTGTAGCGCTCGTGCAGGATGGCCATGGCGCGATTCGGCCGCTTGGCGGCGACGAGTCGCAGCGCGATGGCGCCATCGCCGATGTCGGTCAATTCGTCACGACCGTAGAACACCTGCGGATCGGTCTGCAGATCCAGCGTGAAGAATTCCGCGAGCGACATCGGGATGCCATCGAGCACTTTCTTCAACGAACTGATGGAGGGACTCACACGGTTCTGCTCGATCAGCGAAATGGTGCCGTTGGTCACGCCGGCGCGCTTCGCCAGCTCGCGCTGCGACAGCCCGTACATGACTCTCACGTTCTTGAGATGCGTGCCTACATCGATGCTCATGAGCCGGTTCCTGTCGCGCGGGAAGTGTTTAGGATAATCGACACACTGGCCCAACCTCTAGCGGATTTCCGTCATTCCATTGAGCACCCTGTCGAATTTTCTTATCATCCCGGCCCCGTCACCGGAGCAGTGCCATGTCCGCCAAACCGTCGCGCAGCGATCTCGAAGCCCTGTGGATGCCGTTCACGGCCAACCGGCAGTTCAAGGCCAATCCCCGCCTGCTCGCGCGCGCCGAAGGCATGTACTACTGGACGCCCGACGGTCGAAAAATTCTCGATGGCGTCGCCGGCCTGTGGTGCGTGAACGCGGGCCATGGCCGACGCGAAATCAGCGAGGCCGTGAGCAGACAGATCGCCACGATGGAATACGCGCCGCCCTTCCAGATGGGTCATCCGTCGGCGTTCGAACTCGCGAACGAACTGGTGAAGCTGACGCCCGGCGATCTCGATCATGTGTTCTTCACCAACTCCGGTTCGGAGTCGGTCGATACGGCGCTGAAGATTGCCGTCGCCTATCACCGCGTGCGCGGCGAAGGCGCGCGCCAGCGCCTGATCGGTCGCGAGAAGGGTTATCACGGCGTCGGCTTCGGCGGCATTTCGGTGGGCGGCATGGTCAACAACCGCAAGTTCTTCGGCGCGATGCTGCCGGGCGTCGATCATCTGCGGCACACGCTCGATCTCGAACACAATGCGTTCTCGCGCGGCATTCCCGAATGGGGCGCGCATCTCGCGGAAGATCTCGAACGCCTGGTCGCGCTGCACGATGCCTCGACGATTGCCGCGGTGATCGTCGAACCGGTTGCAGGTTCGGCCGGCGTCGTGCTGCCGCCGAAGGGCTATCTGCAGCGCCTGCGCGAGATCTGCGACAAGCACGGCATCCTGCTGATCTTCGACGAAGTCATCACGGGCTTCGGCCGGCTCGGCGCACCGTTCGGCGCGCAGTACTTCGACGTGCTGCCGGACATCATCACGACGGCCAAGGGCCTGACGAACGGTGCGGTTCCGATGGGCGCGGTGTTCGTGCGCAAGCACATCTACGACACCTTCATGAACGGGCCGGAGAATGCGATCGAGCTGTTCCACGGCTACACGTATTCGGCGCATCCGGTGGCCTGTGCCGCGGGCCTGGCGACCCAGAAGATCTACCGGGACGAAGGCCTGCTGACGCGCGGCGCGGCGCTGGCGAAACAGTGGGAAGACGCGCTGCACTCGCTGCGCGAAGCGCCGCACGTGATCGACATCCGCAATGTCGGGCTGGTCGCCGGCATCGAACTGCAGCCGCGCGCGGGCGCGCCGGGCGCACGCGGCTACGAGATGCTGGTGAAGGCTTTCGAGCGCGGCCTGCTGATCCGCGCGACCGGCGACATCATCGCGCTGTCGCCACCGCTGATCATCGAGCCGCAGCAGATCGATGAAATCGTGACCGTGATGCGCGAACTGCTCGACAGCGTCGACTGACCGGCCAGATGACGAAACCCCGGACGTTGCCGTCCGGGGTTTCGTTTCGACGCATGCGCTGATCCTGAGATCAGCAGCGGCCGTCGATTACCACGGCAGCGTGGTGGAGATCGAAAAGATCAGTCGATCCGTGTCGGCACCGTCGATGTCGGTGTCGACGTACTTGAGCGACAGGTCGAACTTCTCGATCGTGTAGCTCACGCCCACCGAGTAGTCGAAGTAGTTCGACAGGCCGTACGAGGCCTCCACGCCATCGCCGTCGCTGTAGCCGACGTGCAGATCGAGCGTGAGGTTGGCCGGCAGCGGAATCGCCGCGGCGCCCTCCAGGTAGAAGGCACTCTCGTCGGTATTGGCGAAGTCGTTCGAATACCAGAGCTTGCCCGAGAACATGCCGTAGCTCAGGCCGCCGTAGATTTCAGGGAAGTTGAAGTCCGATTCCTCGGGATAGGCGTAGTACTGGATGCCGACGTCCCAACCCAGACCATCCTCGTCGCCGCCGGAGAAGCCGGTGTACAGATCGACTTCGTAGTTCGGATCGCCAGGTCCGAAATCGACGTTGCTCGCCCATGCGCCGACGTACCAGCCGCTGTCATCGGCCCAGTCGATGCTGGCCTGCAGCGCGGGGTCTTCGTCCGTCTGCGTGATGCCGCGCCAGTCGTAATCGCTCGTCAGTGTGATCGTTGAGGAAACCTCGGCAGCGGCGACGCCTGCCCCCAGTAGTCCGACCAGGCCCAGCACGACGCTGTGCGGAGCGAGAGTTCTCGGATAGCCCATTACTGATCCTCATGTAGTGAAAAAGAAACACACCGTCCATGCGACGGAGCGGCGCGAAGATTAACCTACCGGCTGATCGGGAGCGAATACCGATGCAAAAGCACAACACCTGGCGCAGCAACGAAAAAGCCCCGGGACGAACGTGCGTCCCGGGGCCTGCCTGCCTTTGCGGCCGAGCGCGCGGCTCAGCCAGCCATCACTTCGCCCAGGGGAAGCTGGTGCCGAACGACAGGATCACCCGATCGTCCGAAGTGACGTCGTCGGAGTCCTGCGTCACCCACTTGAGACCCAGCGTGAAATTGTCGGAGGCATACGAAACGCCGATGCTGTAGTCGGTGTAGCTGTCCGTGTAGGCCGCGTTGTCGAAGGCATCGCCGTCGCTCAGACCGGCGTGCAGATCCACGCTGACGGGGCCGGCAGGGATGCTGGCGTCGAGACCGAGGTAGTACGCGCTCTCGCCCGAATCAAAATAGTCGTCGGCGTACCAGAGCGAGCCGGTGACGACGCTGTAGCTCAGCTTGCCGTAGATCTCGAGCGTGTTGATATCCGAGGCACCGGGATACGTGTAGTAGTTGAGACCGACGTCCCAGCCGAAGCCGGAATCGCCGAATTCCCCGGCAAAGCCGGTGTAGAAATCGATCTCGGTGGAAGGATCGCTGGTGCCGCCTGCACCGACGTTGCTACCCCAGGTGCCGGCGTACCAGGCGCCACTGGAGTAGTCCAGCGACAGCTGCAGGGCAGGCGAGTAATCCGTCTGCGTCCAACCACGCCAGTCGTAGTCGCTGACGATCGTCGCCGTGCCGCTCACTTCGGCCTGGGCTACGCCCGCCATCGAGATCAGACCCAGTGCAGCCAGCAGTCTCACATTGCGCATAGAACTCCCCTATGTGGTGAAAACAGAACGCGCTTTGAACTTGAGCGGCCATGGCGCGAATCATTTGGTGTATGAACGCAACAGCCGCTGCCGAGGGTTATGAATGCAGCAACCGTGCCATGCGACGCGCATGTCACGTGACCGAAGCAATGGAGATCACGCAGAAAGGAGATCTGGCCGGCGCAAAGGCAGGGTCCGCTTGAATTGCTTCGTCAAACAGACCGAAGCAAAGCAAAGAGGCCATCGAACCGGTCGCGAAGGAAGAGCACGCTGTCGGTGCAGTCCTGTGCCTTTCCGGTGCGGGGACGTTGACCGCGCGCACCATGGCAGCGCGTCAGCGCGGAGGGAGCATCAAGGTTCGTAGATCACATACAGCTTGCGGGCCGCTTCGAGCACTTCCCACGTGCCTTCGAAGCCTGCCGGAACGACGAAGGTGTCGCCCGCGCCGAATTCGCGCCCGTCACCGGCCTGGTCGGTGATGCGGATGCGACCTGCCGTCACGTGGCAGAACTCGTTCTCGCTATAACTGACCCGCCACTTGCCGGGCGTGCTTTCCCAGACGCCGGCGAAGAACTTGCCGCCGGCATCGGAAAAGACATTGCTGGTCTTCTGCCTGGGAGTACCGGCGAGCAGCCGATCCGCCGATGGACTCGACACGGAGACTTCCGGCGCCGTCTTCGCGAAATCGACGATGCTGGCGACGGCAGGACTGGTTTCGGTCATGACGATGTCCGCTAGACACATGGAGAGAAGCTCGACTCTAGAAGGGCTGCTGGTTGCTGGCTACTGGCCCGAACGCTGCGGACCGGCGCTCATGCGCCGGTCCTGTCGCGGCAGCGAGCGTCAGCGATTCGTCTGCGCGACGGCCGCTTCCGTGGTCGCGCTCAGCGGACGAATGGCCAGACTGACGCGCCGTTCCCACGCATAGGCTTCGACATCGTTCTGCGCCGCCGTGGTCAGGTCTTCGCCGTGCGCGGTCAGCTGGATCTGCTCCGGAGCGGCACCGCCCCGAATCAGCGCCTCACGAACCGCGTCGGCGCGCCGCAGGGACAACTCCAGGTTCTGCTCCGGCGTTCCGCGCGGATCGGAAAAGCCGTTGAGATGGACCACGAGCTGCGAATGCGCCGCGACGAGCTTGCCCAGTTCTTCGAGCTTCATCGCGACGTCGACATCGAGATCCGCACTGGCCGTACGGAACATCACGTCCGCGTGCAGCCGCTGCGCCAGCTGATCGAGCATCTCGTCGCCGCCGGTACGCTCGCTGGCCTTCGCCAGCGCGATGCGCGTGTCGATCAGCTCCCGCTCGAGTCCCGCCGCGCGATCTTCGAGCTGCTGCGCATACAGGTCTGCACGCTTCGCGGTGCCGATGCTGTCACCCATGATGCCGCCGACAAAGAGCCCGACGGCCGCACCGATCGGCCCGCCGACGACGGCGCCGATCGCCGCACCCGTGCCCATGCCGACACCCTCTTCCTTCGTGAACTTGTTTTCGCCCGCGTTCGCCACGCCGGAAGTCAAGGCGATGGCCACCGCACCGATCAGCACTTTCTTGAACATGATCTGTCTCCCACACCACTCGTCGTTGCAGCAGGTGACGATTTACCCGTGGGAGCTATTCAAGGCCCGGATGCGGACACAACACCGCAGCCCGAATGGCGCGGCGCGGATGCTTGATGGCGAATTGTGGCGGGGAAACCGGGAATCGGATTTCACACGGAGAGCACGGAGGGCACGGAGATCACGGAGATCGGAGATAAGAGAAGAAGAAGTTTCCACGGGGAACACGGGGGACACGGGGACAAGAAAACGATTTTTATTCCGGACCCCGTGTTCCCCGTGTTCCCCGTGGAAATTTTCTTCTTCCGATCTCCGTGATCTCCGTGATCTCTGTGTGAAATCTCTTTGTCCGTAGCCCTACTGGGAATCCGGCTGCGGCTGAGCGTGCAGCAACGCGCGGTACCACTGGCCGCTCTTCTTCACGGTGCGCTTCTGCGTGGCGTAGTCGACGTGGATGATGCCGAACCGCTTCGCGTAGCCCTGGGCCCATTCGAAGTTGTCCAGCAGGCTCCAGACGAAGTAGCCCTTCATGTTCACGCCCTGGCGAATGACATCGGCGACGGCAGCAATGTGCGACTCGATGTAGGCACGCCGCGATTCGTCATCGATGTGTCCGTCGACGACGTGATCCTCGTAGGCCGCGCCGTTCTCCGTGATGAAGATCGGCGGCAGCGTGTAGTCGCGCTTCAAGCGCAGCAATAGCGCAGCGAGACTCTGCGGCGCGACTTCCCATCCCATGTGCGTGACAGCCGCCGTGCTGCTCGATACGGGCGAGGCAGGATTGGCGCTGCTCGACACGGTCGGGTGGTAGTAGTTGATGCCGAGGAAATCGATCGGCTGGCCGATCAGCGCCGCGTCACCTTCCTGCACGACGGGCGCATCGGCGCCAAGGTGTTCGAGAATGTCGCGCGGATACTCGCCCTTCAACACCGCGTCGCTGTACCAGCGCACGAGCTTGCCGTCCTCGAGCCGCGCATGGAACGCATCGAGCTCCGAATCCGTGGCCGGCGATACGGGCGACATGTTGAGCACGATGCCGACGTCGGCCTGCGTTCCCGCCTGACGGATCGCCTGCATCGCCAGGCCGTGACTGACCAGCACGTGATGCGCCACCTGGTAGGCGACGCGACGGTTGCGAATGCCGGGCGCGAAAATGCCCTGCTCATGCCCGAGGATCGCGGTCACCCACGGCTCGTTGTGCGTGGCGATGGACGCCATCCGGTCGCCGAGACGACGCGTGACGACGTGCGCGTACTCCGCGAATCGCAGCGCCGTATCGCGCGCGAGCCAGCCTGCCTGCCGCTGCTGCAGTTCGATCGGCAGGTCCCAGTGATACAGCGTCGCGTAGGGCTGGATGTTGCGTTCGAGCAGGCCATCGACCAGGCGTTCGTAGAACGCGAGCCCCGCCTCGTTCACGGCGCCCGAGCCGAGCGGCTGCACGCGCGGCCACGAGATCGAGAACCGGTAGGCATTGACGCCGAGATCCGCGATCAGATCGAGGTCGGCTTCCAGGCGGTGATAGTGATCGCAGGCAACGTCGCCGTTGCTGCCGTCGACGATGGCGCCGGGCTGCCGGCAGAACTCGTCCCAGATGGAGAGACCTTTGCCGTCCGCACGCGCAGCGCCCTCGATCTGAAATGCGCTGGTGGCAGCACCCCAGATGAAATCGGACGGGAACCGGCGACGCAATTCGAGAAGGGAGCGATGCTGGGTCATTGAATGGATGGCGTAGCGGGATCTGCACTGCGTAGCGCATCCGTGCGATTCGCGCCCGTTCCGGCCGGCGTCATGAGCTCGCTTTCGAGTTCTTCGAGCGTGCGGCCCTTGGTTTCCGGGATGACGAACAGCACGAACAGGAACGCTGCGGAGGCGAAGAGACCGAAAATCAGGAACGTGCCTGCCGACCCGAACGTCGACAGTTCCCATGGAAAGACCAGCGTGACGCTGGCGCTCACGAGCGCGTTGAAGAAACCGGCGACGGAAATCGCTGCCGCGCGCTGTTCGTTCGGGAAGATCTCCGACAGCAGCACCCACATGACCGGCCCCAGCGAAATGGCGAACGAAGCCACGAAACCGATGATGGCGATCAGCACCAGCTTCGCGTTCATGGTCAGCGCTGCGGAAACGAACGACTGGCGGTGCGACTCGATCTGCTGCACGCCGACTTCACCCGCCACCGCGGCGACATATTCACGCTCGGAGTCATACGAGGCGCCATCCAGCGCGCGGAGCCCGGAAATCAGGGACTCCGGAACGCCCGCCTGCTGCACCGCCGCGATGGTGTTCTCGTTGACCTGATACGTCGCGCCGTTGAACGCCGCGCTGATCGTCAGCAGCGACAGCGCCATGCCGGCCACACCGACGGCAAGCAGCGGCTTGCGGCCGAGTTTGTCGATGAGCCAGATGGCGACGAACGTCATGCCCACGTTCACCAGGCCCACGAGCACCGCCTGGCGGAAAGCATCGTCCATGCCGCCGCCCGCCTGCGCGAAGATCGTCGGCAGGTAGTAGAAGATGGCGTTGATGCCGGTGATCTGCTGGAAGAACGCCAGTCCCAGCGCGATGACCATGATGAACCGCAGGCGGCTGCTGAGCAGACCGCGAAAGCCTCGCGACACGGGCTTCGCCGCGAGACTCTGGCGGATCTGCTGCAGACTCGTCTGCGCCTGATCGGCGCCGGCCACGCGCGACAGCACCTGCAGCGCCTGTTCGTCGCGCCCCTTCAGCAGCAGCCAGCGCGGACTCTCCGGCACGAACAGCAGCAGCGCGAAATACGCAAGCGCCGGCAACGTCTGCACGCCCAGCATCCAGCGCCAGTTGTGATCGCCGACGCCGAGCAGGAAGTAGTTGGAGAAGAACGACGCGGAAATGCCGATCACGATCATCAGCTGATTGAGGGACACCAGCCTGCCGCGCTTTTCGGCCGGCGAGATCTCCGCGATGTACATGGGCGCAATGAGGATCGCGCCGCCGACCGCCAGCCCGCCGACGATGCGCGCGATCACGAAGCCGGTGAACGTGGTCGCCGTGGCGGCCAGCACCGAGGAGACGACGAACAGCAACGCGGTACCGAGCAGCACGCCACGGCGTCCGAACCGATCGCTGAGCGGACCGGCGACGGCATTGCCCGCCATCGCACCCCAGCCCAGGCTGCTGACGGCCCAGCCGAGCTTCAGATCGCCCGCCGTTCCCGTGAGGCCGAAATAGTCGCGAATGAACGGCACGACCCCGGAGATGACCGTGGCATCGAAGCCGAGCAGAAAGCCGCCGATGGCGACCGTCAACGCGACGAATGCGATATTGAGCCTGCCGTGAGCCATGCGCGGATGGTTATGTAGTTCAGTTGTTCTCTCAACGGCGCTTCGGCCGAACCCTGCTGCGACAGGCCGTGAATCCAGCGATGAAAGCGCTTACAATTCGCTACGGAGTATTGGCAGGTCAACGGGTGGTGTCAAGGTCCGATCCCCTCCTCCGCGCAGCGGGAGGAGGGTTGGGGTGAGGGCCTCTTACTGTGGGGCCGGCTTCAGCCGGCCTCTTGCAGAAGTCAGGCTGAAGCCTGACCTACAGAAACCCCTGTCCTTCGATTCGACTCCATCCCAGGCGCGATCACGTCGGAGTCTCCAGCGCATTCAACTCCCCTCGCGCCCGCGCTTCCCGGCCGTAGACCCATTCGAACACCGGGGACGCCATGAGGGTGGTGACGATGGCCATCAGCACGAGCATCGAAAAAAGCGCCGGCCCGATGACGCCGGCCTGCAATCCGATGTTGATGATGATGAGTTCCATCAATCCGCGCGAATTCATCAGCGTGCCGATGCCGAGCGCCGTGCGGTTGTCCTGGCCGCAGAGTCTTGCCGCGGCCCAGCACGCGCCGAATTTCGCGAAGATCGACGCCGCGAGCACCGCCATCGCGACGAGCAGGAGTTGCGGATCGCTCACGATGGTGAGCTGGGTGTTGAGGCCGGAATACGTGAAGAACATCGGCAGGAGCACGACGACGGTGAACGGTTCGAGCGTCTTTCTCAACTGGTCGCAGAGCGCGCCGCGCGGCATGACCGTCCCCAGCAGGAACCCGCCGAAAACCGCGTGAAGACCAATGGCGTCCGCAACGAACGCGCTCAAGGCGAAGAGCATGAGCACGATCGACATCAGTGTCGGGCTCAACGGCCGGCCGAGCGCCTGCTCGCGCTCCGCCATGCGACCGAGCGGCGCCAGCAACCTGGGCGCGATGAAGATCATGACGACGGCGAAGGCGAGTCCGCCCGCGATGGCCGTGACCGCCACATGGGATCCCGCACCGAAACTCGCCAGTACGATTGCCAGCACGCACCACGCCGCCGCATCGTCGATCGCGCCCGCCGACAACGAGAGCGTCCCGAGCGCGGTATGACTCAGTCCGCGTTCGTGGATGATCCGGGCGAGCATCGGAAAGGCGGTAATCGCGATCGCGGCGCCCATGAAGAGCGTCGCATGAAATCGCGATGCCGACTCCGTGAAGAGCCCGGGCACCTGCATCAGCCACGGCGTCATCAGAACCGCCACCGCGAACGGCACGGCCATGCCGGAGACCGACACGGCCGCGGCATTGCGCACGTTGCTCTTGAAGTGATCGGTACGGAACCCGAGTCCCACGAGAAACATGTACAGGCCGACGCCGAACTGCGCTCCTACGTACAGCACGCCCTTCATGTCCGGCGGAAACACCAACCTCTGAAGGTCGGGCGCCAGCAGGCCGAACAGGGACGGCCCGAGGATCACGCCCGCAATCATTTCGCACACGACCTGCGGCTGCTTCAGATAGCGGGTGCCCAGCCAGCCGACGAGCCTGCAGATGGCCAGGATGAAGAACAGCTGCAGGAAGAACGCCACCGAAAGTTGCGCGATCGACATGGGGATCCCTGGTGAGAGGCCACGAAGGTCCGCCTCTGCGGGGCGGATCAGGTCGTGGCGGAACTCTTATAGAGGACGCTTCGCGACGTGCTCAATTGCCGGCCGATTGATTCTCGCTATCGCAAACGGTTGCAGGCGCGCCAGTTCGGTCAACGATGCCGGGCGGCAAGAAATTCCTCATGGGTCGGCAGGTGGCCCACCATGCCATGAATGGCGGCCTTCGCCGTCTTGAGCGCATTCGCGATACGCGCGTAGTCCAGATTGTCGACCCGCGGACAGTAGTGGCTGGGCTGGATTCCCATGCCCTCGAAGATGGCCTGCCAGCTCGTGCTGCGAAAAAGTTCGTCCGTCCCGTCGCGCAGCGCGCCGTGACGCTTGAACAGTTCGATGCGTTCGCGCAGCGAGTCCGGCAGAACGATCCGGCTGCACCATTGCCAGAACGGCGAGTCGTCGCGCGCCGTCGCGCAGTAGTGCAGCAGCACGAAGTCGCGGACCTCGGCGAAGTCCCCGACCATCCGTCGGTTGTATTCGCGCACGAGCGCGGGATCGCAGTCCCGATCCGGGAAATACCGCAGGAAGAAGTCGATGCCGCGGGCGATGAGATGAATCGAGGTCGCCTCCAGCGGCTCGAGAAAGCCCGCCGCCAGACCCAGCGACAGACAGTTGTGCTTCCAGAACTCGCGTCGATGACCGGTGACGAATGGAATCACCCGCGGCTCGTCGACGACGGCGCCGTCGAGGCTGCGGATCAGCGTCGCCTTCGCGGTCGAATCGCTGCAGAACCGGCTCGAATAGACATAGCCATTGCCGACGCGCTGCTGCAGCGGGATGCGCCAGCTCCAGCCCGACGCCTGAGCGGTCGCGCGCGTGTAGGGCAGCAACGGCCCGCGCCCCTCGCTGCGCATCGTCACGGCACGATCGCAAGGAAGGTAGTTCGACCAGTCGACGTGCTCGACGCCGAGCGACTGGCCGATCAGCAGCGCCTTGAAGCCGGTGCAGTCGATGAAGAAATCGCCGCGGATCTCGCGGCCGTCTTCGAGCACGACCGATCCGATGAAGCCGTTCTCGCGCTGCCTGACCTCGGTGACTTTTCCTTCCGTGCGCACCAGGCCGCGGGACTGCGAATAGTCGCGCAGGTAGCGGGCGACGAGTGCGGCGTCGACGTGCAGCGCGTAGTTCGCACCGCCGATCGGCGTGTTCGGCACCTTCGCGGGCGGAAAGAACCGGCTGTTGTCGGCCATGACGCTGCACGGCGAAAAATCCATGAGCGAGGACGTATCGCCCTGCGCGCGCGCCCGCAGCCAGCACTGATAGAAATCATGTCCGCCGATCGGCTGCCCGATCACACCGAAGGGATGAAAGTACGACGTTGCTCGCTGATGCCAGCCGATGAACTGGATGCCGAGTTTGTAGGTCGCGTCGGTCGCGCGGATGAATGCCTGCTCGTCGATCCCGAGCCGCTGGATGAGACCGACGAACGGCGGCACCGTGGATTCGCCGACGCCGATCGTGCCGATCTCCTCGGACTCGATCAGTTCGATTTCGCACAGCTCGCGCTTCAGGTGATGGCGGAGCATCGCGCCCGCCAGCCACCCGGACGTACCGCCGCCGATGATCACGATTCGCGTCAGAGGCTTCATCACCAGTCCCGATTCTCGATGAGCACGCCGGACGATCCGGTCTCGCGCATCGTGTTGTAGTTCCAGTAGGCCGCGCTGCTCGCCTGGATCGCGCGGCGCAGCAGATCGATCGCCTTGTGCCGCGGAAAGCTGATGCGCCACGCGAGCACGAGCGTACGCCGCGGCGCGGGCTCCTGAAATGGCCGGCTCACGAGCATCTGCGGCGCATACAGCGGCAGACTGGCGGCGGTCTGCGGAAGAATCGTCACGCCCAGCCGTGAAGCCACCATGTGACGCAACGTCTCCAGGGTGCTGCCGCTGACGCCGCTGCGCACCCATTCGCCCTGCGGCCGCAGTTGCGGAAACGCGGCCAGCACCTGTTCACGGAACGGATCGCCCTCGCCGAGCAGCAGCACCTCGGCAGGATCGAGATCGTCCGGTGCGATGGCGGTCTTGGCTGCAAGCGGATGACTGGGAGACAGCAGCAGGACGAACGGCTCGTCGAACAAGGTCTGCGCAACGACATCGGGTTCGTTGAACGGCGCTGCGACCAGAATCGCGTCGAGTTCGCCGCCGCGCAGCCTGGCAGTGAGGACCGGCAGCCTGTCTTCCTCGACGTAGAGGGAAAGACGACTGGCCGACTGCTGCAGCAGCGGAATGAACTGCGGCAGCAGGTAGGGGCCGATCGTGCCGAGCGTGCCCAAGGCCAGCGGCCCTTCCAGCTGATCGCGGTCGACCGCTGCGACATCCTTGATCGCAGCCGTTTGCTCCAGCACGGTATTCGCCATGGCCACGACGCGCTGGCCGATCGGCGTCGTCATCACGCCCTGCTTGCCGCGCTCGAACAGCGACACGCCCAGTTCGTCTTCGAGTTTCCTGATGGCGACGCTGAGCGTCGGCTGGCTGACGTTGCACTGCTCGGCCGCCCGGCCGAAGTGCTGTTCGCGCGCGAGCGTGACGATGTATCTAAGCTCGGTCAGCGTCACGCTCGCGGATCCTCTGAGGCTTTCGCTATGCTCGGCACGATTCCCACCCGCATTACCGGACGACGTTCATGATGCGCCAAATCCTCATCCTGGCCGCCCTGGGACTGGCGGCTGCGGCAACCGCAGCGCCCGCGGAGGATAGGCCTTTCGCCTGGCCGCGCGGAGCGCAAGCCGCCGTCAGCCTGGCCTATGACGACGCAGCGCCGTCGCAGCTGGATCATGCAATCCCGACGCTCGACCGTTATGGGCTGAAAGGCAGCTTCTACCTGACTTTGAGCAACGACACGGTCGCGAAGCGCCTGCCGGAATGGCGGGCCGCCGCCGCCAACGGCCACGAACTCGCGAACCACACGTTGTTTCATCAATGCTCGCGCTCCGTTCCGGGACACGAGTGGGTCACCGCCGACGACGATCTGGACACGACCCGCGTCGGACAACTGGCGGCGCAGATCCGGCTTGCCAACACGATGCTGCACGCGATCGACGGGCGCACGGAACGCACCTTCACCGTGCCCTGCGGCGATCTCAAGGCGGGGGGAGAGTTCTATCTGCCCGCCGTGCGCGCCGAGTTCGTCGCGATCAAGTCCGGCTCTGGCGCGGTCGCGCCAGACATGCGGACGCTCGATCCGTACGCGGTTCCCGTCGCAACGCCGTCGAACGTCACCGGCGAACAACTCATCGCGATCGTCAGGGAAGCCGCCGCGAAGGGCACGATGGCCAACTTCACCTTTCACGGCGTGGGCGGCGATCACCTCGCGGTTTCCGCCGAGGCGCATGCCGAACTGGTTCGATATCTGGCGGAACACAGGGACACCTACTGGACCGATACGTTTCTCAACCTCATGACGTACGTGAAGCAGGAGCAGGCTCGTCTGCGGGCGGTGCGCTGAAGCATCTGGCGTCGAACTCCCCGCCTCGCGATGAGCCGTCGAGCGGCGATGAGCTTCGACCGCATCACTCGCGTCCCTGAGCTGCGCCGACCCGCGATGCGATGCGTGCGGCATAGAGGGATGGGCCCACGCAAATGAACAGCGTGCGTCCGTCCTCGCCGCCGAACGTGAGTCCGTGGGGCCGCTCGGGAACCTGCAGGATCTCGATCAGCCGGCCGTTCGGGTCGTAGACGAAGACATGGCCATCGGCGATGTAGACGTTGCCGTTGCGATCGACCGCCAGCGATTCACCGCCCTGCTCGACGAACAGGGTCGGCGCGAGCCATTCGCCGTCTGCGCCGACCCGGGCCGAGAACGTCTTGCCGTGCCATTCGAGCGTGAAGTACGCGCGCTCGCCGGTACGCGCACGCGTCATGCCATAGGCGCGCAGCACGTCGTGGTCTTTCGTGCCCCAGCTCAGCAGGCCCTTGATGAAGTCCTCGCCGGCGGGAACGAAGGTCGTGCCGTCCGGCGAGACGTAGTGAACCGGACGCTTCGGCGATTCGCCCTTCGACACCTGGATGTCGTGGGTCCAGTAGTTCTGCGGAAGGATCACGTCCAGCCCGGCGCGATCCGCGGCGGCCTGGGCCTGCAGCGCCTGGACCGGGCGATCCGGATGATCCGGCGCCAGCGCGTAGACGGCGCCGGCATGGGAGATCACCAGCAGATTGCCGGCGCTGTCGGTGGCGAGATTCACGGGCTCCAACGGCGCGTCCGAGATTTCCTCGGCCAGCGGATTCGGCCAGGTCCAGCGATGGATGCGCTGGCGCTGCGCATCGACCGCGTAGAAGCGCCCCCGCCCATCGACCGCGCCGCCGGCCAGGCGCACGAAGCCGTCAGCCACTTTCTCGACGCCGGTTCCCGGTTCGAGCACGACCGAGGCGCTCACCGGATCCTGGGCGCGACGATCGTTCAGCGTCGCCGTCGCGAACTCGCGCTGCCGGATGTCGAGGCCATTCGCCGCATCGACCACGGCGCTGCTGAAATCCGCCTTGCTGTTGGTCCACCAGTGAAAGCCGCGGAAACGGATGTCGCTGGACTCGCTGACCCTGACCGCCTGCGGCGCCGACTGGCTGGAGCTGATGACGCGATAGATGAAGAGATTCGCCAGAGTGATGTTGCGGCTGCGGGAAATTTCCACGGGCAGCGCGAAGCCGCTTTCGCCGCGCTCCTCTTCGAGCTGCAGCGCGTAGAGATCCCAGTTGGCGACGCGATCCAGCTTCACTTCCGTGCGCACGTGATGCTCGCTCGACATCTGATAAACGCGCCCCGGCGTCGTCGTGTCCGTGACGAGCAATCCCGCCTGCGCATACGGCGTCGGCGTCCAGATATCGAGGAACGTTCCGCCGCCGCCCTGCGTGACCCACAGGCTCGGGTACTGCGAATCCCAGCGTCGTCGCGGGTCGGGATCGGCCGTCTTGTTGCTGTTGTAGATCGGCTCGGGCTCGCCGCTCAGCTGCGCCGTGCCGTGCCCTCCCAGAAAGCGCACGTCGTTCATCAGCGATTTCTCGCCCGACATCCACTTCACGGCGACGGCGCGCGGATTGACGCCGTTCGTGTAAACGCCCAGGCCAATCATGATGTTCGCCCCGCCGGGCGGCGCTTCGATCATCGCGACCGGCCCGCCGATGCCCTGAAACGCCGGCGTGTCGTCCGCAAGAAAGATCCGCACCGCGCCCGCGTGCAGTCCGATCAGCGCCGTGTCCGGCCGCAGTTTCAGCGTCTGCGAAATCCGATAGGCGCCCATCGGGAAATACAGCGCGCGATGACTGTCGATCGCCTGCTGCAGCGCATTCGTGTCATCGGCGATTCCATCGCCCCTGGCGCCAAGCGTTCTGACATCGACCCAGGTGCCCTGCGCAGGCAACGCGGTGAGGTCGCTCTCCACCGGCGGCGGCAGCGTTGCAAGCACTTCGATCTGCGATCGCGTCTCGAGTGCGAGCTGCTCCCTCGCGACGCCGGAGCCTTCGATGTGCAGTCCATGCGAGAAATTCGCGACTCTGTACGTGCGGCCCGGCGCGCGAATCTTCCTGCCGCTGGAACGGAACGTCGCGAAGACAGGCGCCTCGCGCGCGACGAGATTCTCGATATTGATCTGGTTGCGACTGTTGTACTCGTTACCGATGAGCAGCGCCGGGCCCGTGACGTGCTCGAGTCGCCCATCCTTGATCCAGAGCTGTTCGCCCTTCTCCGCGCCCATCGAAACCGCTGTCGGCACGTTCCGGAACAGCGGGCGGATCAGCGTCAGTCCGGCGGCTTCCGATGCGATGGCCGCCGTGCGCTGCCCTTCGAATCGCGTATCGATCAGGGTGTATTGCCATCCGGGCGAGGGCGTCTTCGTCATGATCCCGTACTGCCCACCCACGAACGCGACGTCTTCGACGACATTGCCGCCGTCGTGCACGCCAGCGAGGCTCGTGCCGACGTCGATCCGCAGGTGGGCGAGGAAGCAGTGCTGCGCGAAGGTCGAGCGGACCGCGACGGCCGACGGATTGCCTTTGCCCAGAACGATGTCGACGTTGCTGAGCGCCGAGTAGAACGTGCCGGGATTCGCATCGCGCGCCGGCACGCTGAAGTCGATCGACTTCGCCTGTTGCGACGCGGCCTGAAAAACGAACCCCGCATTGCCGGGATGACCGGGGATGTTGCCTGCAAAGTGGAACAGGTAGGCGGGCTCGCGCTGAAATCCCGGCGCACGGTCCGCCAGCAGGAATACCGGGCGTTTCCCGCCGTAGCCGATGACCCGGACGCCGGGCCAGATGCGGATCGTACGGCTCAGCCGGTAGCGACCCTCGGGAACGAAGACGATGCCGCGGATCGTTGTGGCGACAACGGTATCGATGGCCTTCTGCAGCGCGATGGAATCATCGCCGATGCCATCGCCATGGGCGCCGAATGCCTCCCGGGTGAGATAGACCGCCTTCGGATCGTCGGGCCGCTCCGGGTAGTACGAATCGGCATGCGTGCGATCGAGCGCCACCAGACCGAAAAGCAGCGTAAAAACAGCACGAAGCCCGACCAGGCGAGCCGCAGAAAAACCCATGACTGTGATCCGGTTGCGAAACATGGTTGCGTCATCAACAGATTGTCTTGCCATCCGCGCCGGCCCCATGCTAACGTAAATTTGTAAGCGCTTACATACGCGACAGAACAATCATCACGAGCCTCAGGGGGCATCGAAGTGAACGATCGCGCACGCAGACCCACCCAGGTGGCGCAGGCCATCTCTTTGATTCTCGGAACAACCGTTGTCTTCTCTACGGCCCTGACGCAGGAAACCCAGGTGCTCGAAGAAGTCGTCGTCACCGGTATCCGCGGCAGCCTCATCTCCTCCATGGAGCTGAAGCGCAGCTCGCAGGGCGTGGTCGACGGCATCGTCGCCGAAGACATCGGCAAGTTCCCGGACACCAATCTCGCGGAATCGCTGCAGCGAATCACGGGCGTGGCCATCGATCGCACGGCGATCGGCGAAGGCTCGCGCATCACGGTCCGCGGCGTGGGCCCCGACTACAACCTGGTGCTGCTGAACGGCCGCCAGATGCCGGCGTCCTCCATCGAAGCCACGACGGTGTCGAATTCGCGCGCCTTCGACTTCGCGAACATCGCCTCCGAGGCAATCTCCGCGATCGAGGTGTACAAGACCAGCCGTTCCAACACCCCGACCGGCGGCATCGGTGCAACGGTCAATGTGAGGACGGCGCGCCCGCTCGATGCGCCTGGCCTGCACTCGAGCCTCGGCGTGAAGGGCGTGTTCGATACTTCTGCGGACAACCTGCCGAGCAATCTCCAGGGCGACACGTTCACGCCCGAGATTTCCGGCATCTACAGCAATACGTTCGGCGACGACAAGTTCGGTATCGCGATCAGCGGCAGCTACCAGGAGCGCGATCTCGGCTACAACCAGGCCACCACCGGCGGCTGGCGCGCGTTCGGCGGCGATGAAGTGAACTGGGGCACGATCCCGCTGCCTGGCTCTCCCGGTTCCGAACGCATCACGAACCGTCCGGATCCAACCGACACCTACTCCGTGCCGCAGAGTCTCGGCTACAGCTTCAACTCGGTCGAGCGCAAGCGCACGAACGGCCAGCTCGCCCTGCAATGGGCGCCGACCGACAACGTCACGGCGACGCTCGACTACACCTATTCCGAGAACAAGATCGCCACCGCACGCAACGAGCTGTCGGCGTGGTTCAACTTCGGCGCCTCCTCCAGCAGCTGGACCGACGGCCCCGTCGCAGCACCCGATGTCTACACGGAACTGCTTCCGGACGGCACCAGCGACGTCGGCATGGGCGGCGCGAAGTACGCGACCAAGAACGAGAACAACTCGGTGGGCTTCAACCTGAAGTGGGACGTTTCCGATCGCCTCGGCCTGCAGTTCGACTACCACGATTCCACGGCGGAATCGGGGCCCGACAGCCCCTACGGCTCGAACGTGGCCTTCGGCGTTTCCGACCTCAGCCGCGGCGATACGACCGGCATCTTCTCCAGCGATTTCCCGGTGCTCGGCATTGCGCTGCGCAACGGCCGCACCACGATCGACCCGTCGCGGATGGAAGTGACCGGATCGAGCTTCCGCAACAGCTACATGAAGTCGGAAGTACAGCAGGGACAGCTGAGCGGCGATTTCGAGTTCACGGACAGCTCGCGCCTCGACTTCGGCGTGGGCCTGACGGAAGTGAACAACCGCACCGCCTTCTCCAACGTGCAGTCCGACAACACCTGGACCGGCATCAGAGTGACGCCAGCAGGACAGACTGTGGACTGGATTCCTCCGGCGGGGACCGGACTGTCGCGCCTGGACTTCGACGACGACATCTGGAAAGCGGACACGATCCGCGGTTACTTCGACCAGATCTCCGGCAGCGGCAATCCCGCACTGTTCAATCAGTTCTTCACCTTCGACTTCGAACGCCTGCGCTCGCAGGTGGCCCAGCTGCGCGGTGCGCTGACCGACCCGCTGCTCGCCACCTGTCCGCTGAACGGCAACCAGTCGGTTCGTGTGCCCTGCTACGAAGCCTCGAATGTCTACGGCACGGACCGCCGCGTCGAAGAGAAATCGAAGAGCGCGTACATCCAGTTCAGCCAGGACTGGGAATGGGGACGCCCGATGCATGCGGCCATCGGCCTGCGTTACGAAGAGACGGACGTCACCTCCAGCGCGCTCGTGCCGATCCCGACCGGCATCGTCTGGGGCGGCAACAACGAGTTCAACGTCCAGTTCGGTGCGCCCGACTTCACGACGCTCGAAGGCAGCTATGACTACCTGCTGCCGAGCTTCGACTTCAGTGTCGACATCACGGACAACCTGAAGCTGCGCGCCAGCTACGGCGAATCGATCGGTCGTCCGCAGTGGGGCGACATCCAGGGCGGCCAGACGCTCGATGGACTGGCGCGCATCAACGGCGGTACCGGCCGGCAGGGCGACCCGAGCCTGAAACCGCTGGAATCGCAGAACATCGACCTGTCGATGGAATGGTATTACGGCGAAGCGAGCTACCTGTCGGTGGGTTACTTCCGCAAGAACATCGACAACTACATCGGTGTTGCCACGGTGCAGCTCACGCCGTTCGAACTGCCGCATCCGGCGAACGGCGCCTACTACAACGAGGCGAACACCAACGGCGCGTGCAACGGCGATCTGGGCTGCATCCGCAGCTACATCTTCACCAATCACGATGGCGATCCGGGCGTGAACGCGGCGGCGGGCACGATCATGGGCCTGCCGGGCGACCCTATCACCGTGTTCGACATCCAGGTGCCCACCAACCAGAAGTCGGCGAAGCTGGACGGCTGGGAACTGAATGTCCAGCACATGTTCGGCCAGAGCGGATTCGGCCTGGCGGCCAACTACACGAAGGTCGATTCGAACATCGGATACGACAACTACAGCCGTCAGGACCAGTTCGCCATGGTCGGCCTCAGCGATTCCGCGAATCTCGTGGCGTTCTATGAAAACTACGGCTTCGGGATCCGTGCTGCCTACAACTGGCGCGACAAGTTCCTGTCGGCCACGTTCGACAGCACCGGCACGCCGAACCCGAACTACACGGAGGAGTACGGGCAGCTCGACATCAGCGCGAGCTACGACATCACGAGCGCGCTCACGATCCAGGCCGAGGTGATCAACCTGACGGACGAGATCCAGCGGATCCATGGCCGTCATCCGAACCAGCTGCTGTTCGCAACCCAGACCGGGCCGCGCTACATGCTCGGCGCCCGCTACAAGTTCGGACAGTAGAACACTGTGTCTGCAAGGTGCTGCGCGGCGCTCCCTGCCGCGCAGCCGGAAAAGCCGCTGTCCCCCACAGCGGCTTTTTCGTTTCCGGCGGGGTGCCGGGGCCGCGCCGGCTGCTTATAGTATCGAGAGCATTCGCATGGGCTTTTCGCGTTGACGAATCCGATTCGACAGGTGGTGATCGTGGGTGGCGGCTCGGCCGGCTGGTTGACGGCTGGCGTCGTCGCGGCGGATCACTGCGCGAAGTCGGAATCCGGATTGCGGGTGACGCTGATCGAGTCGCCGGACGTCGGGCCGATCGGCGTCGGCGAAGGCACCTGGCCGACGATGCGCGACACGCTGCGACGCATCGGCGTCGCCGAGAGCGACTTCATCCGCGAATGCGATGCGTCGTTCAAGCAGGGCTCGCGATTCAATCAGTGGGCGACCGGCGCCGAAGGCGACTGCTACTACCACCCGTTCGTCCTGCCGCAGGGCTATACGGACACGAATCTGGTCGCCGGCTGGCTGGAGCGCCACGGCGACGTTCCCTTCGCGGATCTCGTGAGCTTCCAGCCACATCTCTGCGTTCACGGCAAGGCGCCGAAGCAGATGTCGACGCCGGAATACGCTGCGGTCGCGAACTACGCGTATCACCTCGATGCCGGGAAATTCGGCCTGTTCCTGCGCAAGCACTGCACGGAAAAGCTGGGCGTGAAGCTCGTGCTGGATCACGTCGTCGCGATCCAGACGCGCGACAACGGCGATATCGCCGCCGTTCAGACCCGCGAGCGCGGCCCGATCGAAGGCGATCTGTTCATCGACTGCACGGGCATGCAATCGCTGCTGCTCGGCAGGCACTACGAGATTCCGTTCCTGTCGCAGCAGCACGTGCTCTTCAACGACACAGCCCTCGCGGTGCAGGTGCCCTACCCTGACGAAGACAGCCCGATCGCCTCGCAGACGATCTCGACCGCCCAGACGAGCGGCTGGATCTGGGATATCGGCCTGCCCACGCGCCGCGGCATCGGCCACGTCTATTCGAGCGCCCACACGTCCGATGAGGCGGCAGAGCGCGAACTGCGCAACTACGTCGAGCGCACGGGCGGGCCGGCGGATGCGCCGACGCCGCGAAAGCTCTCGTTCCATCCCGGCTACCGCACGAAGTTCTGGCATCGCAACTGCGTCGCCATCGGGCTCTCCGGCGGATTCATCGAGCCGCTGGAAGCCTCGGCGCTGGCCATCGTGGAATTTTCCGCGGCGATGCTCAGCGACCAGCTGCCGGCGACGCGCAGCGCGATGGACATCGTGGCCCATCGTTTCAACGATGCCTTCCTTTATCGCTGGGAACGCGTCATCGATTTCCTGAAGCTGCACTACATCCTGACGCGTCGCAGCGACTCCGCTTACTGGCGGGACAACTGCCGCGCCGACTCGATTCCCGGCCGGCTGCAGGACCTCATCGAATTTTGGCGTTACCAGCCGCCGTCCCGGTACGATCTGCCGCGCATCGAAGAGATCTTTCCGTCCGCCAGCTATCAGTACGTGCTCTATGGCATGGGTTTCCGCCCGCAGTCGCCGCCGGCCCGCCGGCGCAGCGACGATCCGCAGCGCGCCGACGAATTCTTCCGTGAAACGTCCGCGCTCACGAACAAGATGCTCAAGGCGCTGCCGACCAATCGCGAACTGATCGGCCACATCAAACGCAACGGGCTGCCTCGCATCTAGCAGCCGGAGATCCGCATGCCGAAGAACGTGTTACTGAACAACATCGAGCACAAGGACCTGCGCATCGTCACGACGCGCAGCGCGCAGTACGGCGACGACGTCATGGCGGCGCAGACCTTCCCCGCCGAGTTCCGCAGCGTTCAGGCGCACTATCCGATCGTCTTCAGCAAGACACCCGAAGGCAGGTTCCAGCCGTGGGCCCTGTTCGGTTTCAAGCAGGGACAGAACCTGTTCCTCTCGAACGACGGCTGGGATGCCACCTATGTGCCGCTGATGGTGGAGCGCCAGCCGTTCCTGATCGGCGCGGGTCGCGACGGCGAACTGCTCGTGCACGTCGATCTCGAGCATCCTCGCGTCAGCCGCACTGAAGGTGAAGCCGTGTTCCGCGAGCACGGCGGCACGACGGACTATCTCGAACGCATCAACTCCACGCTCCTCACGCTGCACGAGGGAATCGCAACGACCGGTCCCTTCGTCGATGCGCTGCTGGAGCACAACCTGCTGGAGTCGTTCGTCTTCGACATCCAGCTCGCCGACGGCTCGCAGAATCGCCTCTCCGGCTTTTACACCGTGCACGAAGAACGACTGCAGAACCTCGACGGCGCGGCGCTGGAACGCCTCCACAAGGCCGGCTATCTGCAGGCGATCTTCCTGGTGATCGCTTCGCTATCGAACTTCCGCGCGCTCATCGAGCGGCAGCAGAAGCTGCTGACGACAGCTCATGCCTGAGCGGATGCAGGAAGTCGCCGGACTCGATCCGCGCTCGCTGCCGGAGGATGTCCTGAAGTCGACGCAGCCGCTGCTGCTGCGCGGGCTGGTGTCGGGCTGGCCGATGGTCAAGGCCGCGCTGGAATCGACCAGTGCTGCACGCGCCTACCTGCTGAAGTTCTATCGCGATGCCACCGTGGGCGCGTTCCTCGGCATGCCGGACATCGACGGCCGGTTTTTCTACAGCGACGACCTCGGCAACTTCAATTTCCGGGCGGTGAAGATCAAGCTCGACACCGTCCTGAACGAGATGGCGAGACACGAGGGCGCCGCGAATCCGCCCGCGATCTACGTCGGCTCGACCACCGTCGACACCTGCCTGCCGGGATTCCGCAGCGAAAACGACATCGAGCTGGGCGACCGCCGGGCGCTGGCCAGCGTGTGGATCGGCAACCACACACGCATCGCCGCACATCATGACCTACCCGACAACCTTGCCTGCGTCGCCGCGGGACAGCGACGCTTCACCCTGTTTCCACCCGAACAGATCGACAACCTCTACATCGGCCCCGTCGACTTCACCCCCGCGGGCCAGCCCGTCAGTCTGGTCGACTTCCACCAGCCCGATCTGCACCGGTTCCCGCGCTTCGCAACGGCGCTCGAGCACGCGCAGATCGCCGAACTCGGCCCGGGCGATGCGATCTTCATCCCCAGCCTGTGGTGGCATCACGTCGAATCGCTCGATGCGCTCAACGTCCTGGTGAACTACTGGTGGCGTCAATCGCCGGCGTGGATGGACACGCCGATGCATGCCCTGACGCTGGCGATGATGACGGTGCGCGACCTGCCGCCCGCACAACGCGCGGCGCTGAAGAAGATGTTCGACCACTACGTGTTCGACGTGAACGAGGCCACCGCCGCGCATGTCCCCGAAGGCGCACGGCGTTCGCTGGGGCCGATGACGGAAGACCTGATGCGGGAGCTTCGGGTACGCCTGCTGCAGAGATTGAATCGTTGAGGAGTTGGCAGTGAATCAGAAACGCATTCGCAGAATCGTGATCGCCGGCGGCGGCACCGCAGGCTGGATGGTCGCCGCGTGCATCTCGAAGATCCTGGGCAAGATCCTCGACATCAAGCTCATCGAATCGGACGAGATCGGCACCGTCGGCGTCGGCGAGGCGACGATTCCCACGCTCGTCGCGTTCCATCGCCTGCTCGACATCAACGAGCAGGAGTTCATGGCCGCCACGCAGGCGACGTTCAAGCTCGGCATCGCCTTCGACAGCTGGCGCGACCGCGGCCTGAACTACATCCATTCGTTCGGCATCACCGGCACCGATCACTGGACGGCGGGCTTCCAGCACTTCTGGCTCAAGGGCCGCCAGCGCAACCTCGCCAGCGACTACGGCGACTACTGCCTCGAACTCGTCGCCAGTCTGGCGAACCGCTTCGCGCACCTGCCGCGCGATGGCATGAACTACGCCTTCCATCTCGATGCCGGTCTCTATGCGAAGTTCCTGCGCCGCTTCAGCGAGGGCTACGGCGTCCGGCGCATCGAAGGCAAGATCGTCGAGGTGAAGACCAACGCGCAGAGCGGCTACATCGAATCGCTGCGGCTCGACTCCGGCGACGACATCGAAGGCGACCTGTTCATCGATTGCACCGGCTTCCGCGGCCTGCTCATCGGACAGGCGCTCAAGATCGGCTACGACGACTGGTCGCACTGGCTGTTCAACGACACGGCTCTCGCCCTGCAGACGGAATCGGTCGGCGAGCCCGTGCCGTACACGCGAACGACCGCGCACGAGTCCGGATGGCAGTGGCGCATTCCGCTGCAGCACCGGGTCGGCAACGGCATCGTCTACAGCAGCCGCTACACCGACGATGAGCAGGCGAAGCAGACGCTGCTCGGGAACATCCAGGGCAGGATCCTGACGGAGCCGCGCGTCATCCGCTTCAAGCCGTGTCAGCGGCAGCAGGTCTGGAGCAAGAACTGCATCGCGATGGGCCTGGCGAGCGGCTTCCTCGAGCCGATCGAATCGACGAGCATTCATCTGATCTCGCGCGCCGTGAGCCGCCTGATGCAGAGCTTCCCGAGCGACGGCATCCAGCAGTCGGACATCGACGAGTACAACGAGCGCAGCAACTGGGAAATCCAGCACATCCGCGACTTCATCATCCTGCACTACCACGTGACCCAGCGGCGGGACAGCCCTTACTGGCGCGCCGCCCGCGAGATGAGCATCCCGGCGAGCCTGCAGCATCGCATCGATCTGTTCCGGGAAACCGGTCGCGTCTTCCGCGTGCCCAACGAACTGTTCGCCGAGAACTCCTGGGTCCAGGTCATGCTGGGCCAGGGGTTGATGCCGGAACAGCATCACCAGGTCGCCGATCTCATGGGCGATGCCGAACTGTCGAATTTCCTCGGCACGATCAAGGCCCGGATCGCCAGGACGGTGTCGCAGCTGCCTTCGCATCAGGCGTACGTCGAGCAGTATTGCAAGGCGCCGGACACGCTGGCCGCGATGGCGAAATAACGGGAACAGCGGGCGGACGAGGATGGCCAACATCTACGAAGTCGCGAAACTCGCCGGCGTGTCGCTGGCGACGGTGTCGCGCGTCATCAATCCGGGCGCGAAGGTCAGCGACAAGACGCGGCAGAAAGTGCTCGCCGCGATGAAGCAGCTCGGCTACCGGCCGAATTCGATCGCGCAGTCCCTCGCCACGCGCAGCTCCAACACGGTCGGGGTGCTGGTGTCCGAGCTGCACGGCCCGTTCTTCGGCGCCATGGTGAGCGCGATCGAGGAAACGCTGCGCGCCGCCGGAAAATTCGTGCTCGTGGCAGCGAGCCACAGCAAGGAAGAGCTGGAGGCCGAGGCGATCAAGTTCCTCGTGAGTCGCAACTGCGATGCGCTCATCGCTCACATCGAAGCGCTGCCCGACAAGTTCATCGTCGAGCAGAACAAGAAATCGGCGCCGCTGGTCGTCCTGAACCGCAAGGTCCGCGGCCTCGCCGATCGCTGCTTCAGCCTGAACAACGAACTCGGCGGCTATCTGGCTGCGCAGTCGCTGCTGAAGCTCGGGCACCGCAACATCGCGTACATTTCAGGCCCGCTCGATTTCGTCGACGCGCAGCAGCGTCTGCTGGGACACAAGCGCGCACTGACGGAAGCCGGCGTGACCTTCGACGAGCGGCTGCTGCACGAGGGCGACTATCACGAGACCGGCGGCAGCGACGCCCTGAACGATCTGTTCAACCAGGGCGTGAAGTTCAGCGCGGTGATCTGCGCGAACGACGACATGGCCGCGGGCGCCATGGCCGCCGCGCATGATCGTGGACTGAGACTTCCGGAAGAACTCTCGATCGTCGGCTTCGACGATTCGCCGATCGCGCGCTACGTCTACCCCAAGCTCTCGACCGTCCACTACCCGATTGCCGACATGAGCCGCATGGCTGCCCGCTGGGTCCTGCGCAACGTCTATCAGCAGAACAGCCTGGAAGTGCAGCAGGCGTTTGAGCCTCGATACATCGCACGCGATTCCGTGAGCCGGCCCGCCTGAAGGCCCGCCGCGGCGCTGGGGAAGGCAAAACGGCTGGCATACAACGGGCAGTCATACCCAAAGACTGTTTGCACATGTGACCGCGACGCCTTCCTGAATCCATACTGCGCTCCATGAGCTGCACAGACTCCCGACTCCACCGGCTACGAACCATCGTCGCCATCGCCGCGCTGATCCTCGGCAAGGCACCGCTCGCCGCCGATCTCCTCAACGCCTCCTACGACGTCTCGCGCGAACTGTACGACGAGATCAACCCGGCGTTTGTCGCGGACTGGCAGGCGAAAACCGGGGAGACGCTGCGGATACGCCAGTCGCACGGCGGCTCGTCGAAACAGGCGCGCGCCGTCGCCGAAGGACTGCCGGCAGACGTCGTGACGTTCAATCAGGTCACCGACATCGATCTGCTCCGCCAGCGCGGCCTCGTCGGCGCCGACTGGCGCCAGCGTCTGCCGCACGATGCATCGCCGTACTACTCGCTGCCCGTGATCCTCGTGCGACAGGGCAATCCGAAAAAAATCCGCGACTGGTCCGATCTCGTGCGCCCCGGCGTGCAGGTGGTCTTTCCGAATCCGAAGACCTCCGGCAACGGCCGCTATACGTACCTCGCCGCCTACGCCTTTGCACTCGACCAGTACAAGGGCGACCGGCAGCAGGCCGCGGCATTCGTCGGCAAACTGCTCGCGAACGTCCCCGTCTTCGACACGGGCGGCCGCGGTGCGACGACGACGTTCATCGAACGCGGCATCGGCGATGCGCTGGTGACGTTCGAAGCCGAGATCACTGCGATCCGCACCGAGTACGGCAAAAGCAATCTCGAAGCCGTGATGCCGTCGCTGAGCCTGCGGGCGGATTTCCCCGTGGCGATCGTCGACAGGGTCGTCGACAGAAAGGGCACGCGCAAAGCCGCCACCGCCTACCTGCAGTTCCTGTACTCGCCGCAAGGCCAGGAAATCATCGCGAAGCACTACAACCGCGTCGACGACGCAGCGATCAGCCGGAAGTACGCGCTGCAGTTTCCGCCCGTGAAGCTCGTGACGATCGAGCAGGCATTCGGCGGCTGGGATGCGGTCACGAAGGAACACTTCGCCGACGGCGGCATCCTCGACAAGGCGCTGCTCAAGGCGCCGGCGCGCTGAGGGCTCGCGACTCGAACACTCGCCGCCGGTATTGACTTCATCGATTACAAGTGTAAATTTATATTCGTCTACACGTGTAATCGCTACCCCGGCAATCAGACCGATGAAAGACATCCCGACCATTACTGAAGCGGAATCCGTTGTCATGGAAGTGCTGTGGCAGTCCAGTCCGGTCGCTACGGAAGAGGTCGTGACTGCGTTGAAGGGCCGGCAGGACTGGCAAGAACCCACGATCAAGACTCTGCTGAACAGACTTCTCAAGAAACGCGCGATCAGCGCGCAGAGGGACGGTCGGCGCTATTTGTATTCCCCGATACTTCAGCGCGAACAGTGGCTGTCCAGCGAGAGCAAGGGCCTGCTGGACCGGCTGTTCGGAGGTCGCGTGGCGCCGTTCGTAGCGCACTTCAGCAAGCAGCGAAAGTTGACCAGGAAGGATCTCGCGGATCTCAAACGCCTGATCGAGGAACTCGACAATGAGCGTTAGCCTGATGCAGGTGCTTGCCGAGCTGACGATCGCATCGAGCGTGGCGATTTTCGTCGTGGCGCTCCTGCGCAGGCCCATGAGGCGAATTGCAGGCGCGCAAGTTGCCTACGGGTTGTGGCTGCTGGTTCCGGCGAGCACGCTCGTCCTTGCACTACCCGCACCCTCAGGATCGTCGGAAACCGCCATCCAGACCTTGCCCGATTCGATACTCAGCACATTTGCCGCCCCGGCGCTTTCCGGACAAATGACAGGCGCCGCTGACTACACCGCCATGGGACTGTTTCTTTGGGCTGCAGGCAGTGCCTCGATGCTGGCGTTGATGCTGTATCGACAGCGAGCGTTCAGTCGCTCTCTGGGCCACCTGGCTTCTGCCCACGACGGTACGTTCCGCAGCGCGTCGGTCAGCGGCCCTGTGCTCATTGGCATCTGGCGCCCCCGCATCGTTCTGCCGACTCATTTCGAAGCCCTCTATGACCGGCAAGCGTGCGCCTTGATTCTCGCGCACGAACACGTGCACAGGCGCCGGGGCGACATCCTCGTCAATACCATCGCGGAAACAGCGCTGTGTCTCTTCTGGTTCAATCCAGTCATGTACTGGGCGATAGCACGATTGAGACTCGATCAGGAGCTGGCCTGCGATGCGACGGTGCTTGCGGAATCAGGCTCAGGACGACGTTGCTACGCCGATGCCCTGCTCAAGACGCAACTCGCCGCCGAGTCCACGTGGCGCCTGCCCATCGGCTGTCATTGGCAATCCAGCCATCCCTTGAAGGAGAGAATCGCCATGCTCAAACGTCCCGCACCTGGTTTCGCCCGCAAATTGTCTGGCGCGGTATTGACGACCGCGCTGATCATCTCCGGCAGCTATGCCGCGTGGGCAGCTCAACCGGAGCCTGCACGCGCGGTCCCGTTGAAAGGTGAAGGGCAGCGCATTGCATTCTCCGCGGATCACATGTCGACATCGGCCAGCGGCGAAATCGACTATTCAGGCAACGTCGTCGTCAAGCCAACCGACGCTGACGACCTTGAAATGACCTGGAGCGCCGACAGCGCGAATCGCAGCGACGACGAATCGACGGTGCTGGAGGGGAATGTCCGATTCTCGTTCGCAGCCCATGTACTGACGACGGATCGAGCCACGCTCTTCAGGGACGGAACCATAAAAATGGATTCAGCCCGTCTTTCGCAGACTTCTCCGCAAAAAAACTAGCCGCTCGGCTCTCCTTGGCAAGCAACAGCTTGGGCACCGGATAAAAATAGTAGCTCGGCTATTTTCTTGTTGCTTGCACGCCTCCCGCCCGTACAAAATAGCCAGTCGGCTATTTTTTGGAGGTCAGCCATGCCCATTCCATGCGTACCCATTCGCGACACAAAGCAGCTGGGCGCTTTGGTGCGCGCCGTGCGCAAGGCTCAAGCTCTTCGCCAGGACGAAGTGGGCCGCTTTTCCCACAGCTTCATCGGCGACCTCGAGGACGGCAAGCCTACCGCCCAACTCGGCAAGGTGATCGAAGCATTGCGCGAACTTGGAGTGACGCTCCGGCTGGAGTTGCCCGCAGGACTGGATACGGCCGCAGTCAATCGACATCTGCGGGAATCATCGATCACCGTGGACTCCGCGCCTGACACCGATTCACACCGATGAGCGCGCCCATGCGCGAACTGGTGGCCACGATCAACGGACAGTCCGTGGGGCGACTGCGCGAGCAAAACAACCTGTGGGTGTTCGAGTACGACCCCGCGTGGATCGACACCGGCTTCGATCTCTCCCCGCACATGCCACGCGCGATGGGCTCTATCGTCGACGGCGCGACGTCACGTCCGGTGCAGTGGTTCTTCGACAACCTGTTACCCGAGGAGCAGGCGCGCGATCTGCTGGCTGCTGACGCACAGATTCCGGCGGCAGATGCATTCGGCCTCCTTGCTTGCTACGGCAGCGAGTCTGCAGGCGCGATCACCTTGCGCGCTCCCGGCGAAGCGGTGGGGCGATCCGGGTATGTGCCTCTCGCTGATGCCGAGTTGAGCGACCGGATCAGGAAACTTCCGAAGCAAAGTCTTGCAGCGGATGCACCCAAGCGGATGAGTCTCGCCGGCGCCCAGCACAAGATGGCCGTCAGCATGGTGAACGGTTCGCTCTTCTTCCCGGAAGGCGAGACTCCGTCGACGCACCTGCTGAAACCCGATCACGTGGATCGAGAGAACTGGCCGAACTCGGTCGCGAACGAATTCTTCACCATGCGACTGGCAGATCGTATCGGTCTGCGCGTGCCAGCGGTGCAGATACGCTACGTACCGGAACCGGTGTACCTGATCGAGCGGTTCGATCGCCAGCAGGCGGGAGAAGAAACCCGGCGACTGCACATCATCGATGCCTGTCAGCTGCTGGGGCTCGATCGCACGTTCAAATATCAGCAGGCAACGGTACAGACTTTCGCGAGCATCATCCGCTACTGCACGAACCGCGCGCGGGCGCGTCAGGACATCGCAAGCTGGGTGCTTTTCAATCTGCTCACCGGCAATGCGGATGCCCACCTGAAGAATCTGTCGTTCCACGTAGATGCCGAGGGCGTTCAGCTCGCGCCTTTCTACGATCTGGTGTCTACCGAGTCGTATCACACCGCGCCGGGCGGCAACCTCCAGTGGCCGCATACTCCCTTGAGCACGAAGATCGGTGATGCGGCGACCTTCGCGCAGGTGGATTCGGCTAACTACACAAAGTTCGCTGAAGCGCTCGGGCTGACGCGCACCGCCATCAAACGCCTGCTCGCGCACTCCACCGGAAGGATTGAGGCAGCCGCGGACGATCTCATCCAGGAGTTCGAGGGGACGGATGTCGCAGCTGCCACGCGTGCCGGGCAGCTCAGAATCATTCGCACGGCGCGCACGATCGTGATCAAGGAGATGGCGGCCAGGCTCTCGCCCTGAAAGAAGGTGGAGGGAGATCGAAAGAAATTTTCGGGAAGTCTCCGGACGGTGCCGGCGGACCGAATGGTGGCTAGGGTGGGACTCGAACCCACGACCTCGGCATTATGAGTGCCACGCTCTAACCAGCTGAGCTACCTAGCCTTTCTCTACTCGGGCGGACCTCGGGAAAGTCCAGCCGGCGATGGAAGGGCGGGCATTGTCTGGACCGCTGGGAGTGCTGTCAAGGAATCGGGCATTCCCTGAACGGGCCGCACCGGATCAGCAGTGGAAGAACACCATCTCGCCCGGACCGGACAGGCGGATATCGAATCGGAGCGGACCGCCCGGCATCTCGGCGGCAACCGCAATCAGCGTAGCTCGCCGCACCGCCGGAACGAGAGCGAGAACCGGATCGCTGGCGTTGCCCGGTTCGCCGTCGAAATAGATGCGTGTATAGAGCCGCTTCAGCAGCCCACGCTGCGAACACGCCGACGCACAGGTGCGGCGCCTGATCCGCACCGGAGGCTGACAGGTCTCATGACATCGAACCGGAACTCACCGCTGGCTGGATCGGTGCGAAAGCGGCCGAACGCGCGACGATCCGGCTGCCAGATTTCCAGCATGGCATCGGTGACAGGTTGACCTGCGGCGTCGAGGACCGAACCCGCGATCGTCAGTCGCTGTCCTTCTCCCGTGCAGAGACGATTCCAGCGCTCGTGAATGAGGCCGATCTCAAAGTACGGGCCGACGGTCTGCGACGGCGTGACGCTCAACCGTCGATGCGTACTGCGGATACAGGTGAGGCGGATCGTCCCTCACCGATTCGAGCGGATAGGGATGCGACAAGGCGACCTCAGTCCACGTTGGCGAGTTTGTCGAGCAATGCCAGCAGCTGCTCCCTGCCGGCCTTGCCGATGCGCGCGGTCATGCGCTCTTCGTGTTCGGCCTGACGTACGAGTACACGCTTCAGCAACGCCTCTCCGGCCCTGGTGAGATGCAGTGCATAGGAGCGCCGGTCGTTCTCGGTCGGCAGGCGCTGCACGATGCCGCGGCGTTCCAGCGCATCGACGAGCGCGACGAAGTTCGGCGTCTGGATGCCGAGCGCGGCGCTCGCATCCGCCTGCTTGAGTCCGGGATTCTGGCTGATCACGATCAGCAGACCGAACTGCGCCGGACGCAGGTCCAGATCCGCAAAGGTGTGGAAGAAGTCGTCGAAGACGACGAGCTGGGCGCGTCGCAAGGCATAGCCGATGAAGTGCGACAGCGGACCGAGTGCCGCGGCGCGCTGTCGCGTTTTCGGCGTTGCGACAGAGGCCGCCTTCGCACGAGGCCGGGCACTCGAACCGCGGGACCGGTCTTTCATGAGTCGCTCAGTCTGCCGGCAAAACGTTGCATGACTTCTTCCGGAATGGCGCGCGCCTTGATGCCGCCCGGACGGTCCGGATCCTTGCCGGCCCAGACGCGGCTTTCGTGGCCCTGCACCGCCAGTCTGCCGTCGCGCTGGATTCGATGCTCGATGGTCAGGCTGGAGCGCTTCCACTGCGCGACATGGCTCTCGACGGTGACCCGGTCGCCGAACCGCGAAGGCATGAAGAACTTCGCGCCGACATCGACCAGGGGCATGCCGATGATGTCGTAGGTTTTCACGAGTTCTGTTTTCGGCAGACCCGCCGCCTCGAACAGGTAGGCGGTATTGGCATCGAAGAAGGCGAGATAGCGCGGATAGAAGACGATGCCGGCCGGATCGCAATCGCCCCATTCGATCCGCAGCTCGCGGCGGAACACCAGGCCGCTGGCCGGCGATGGAAAGGTGGAATCGGCATTTTCCATGGGGTTTCGCCAAGGCCGGGACGAAAATCGTTATACGACATAGCGGGTTGACCTGCAATTGCCGGCGAGCCTTGCGGCCAACGTCGATGCTGCGTGCGCGACACTCATTTAGTATCCGGCGAAATCGCCGCGCGACGGCCCATCACACCTTCCGGGGGACCCTTGGATTCCCAGTTCCACAGCAGTGAAGTCGCCGCGCTGTTCGCACCCGCGCAGCAACTCGCCTACATGCTCGAGTTCGAGGGCGCGCTGGCGAAAGTCCAGGGAGAACTGGGACTGATCCCCGAAACCGCAGCCCGGACGATCGCCGGCCTCTGCGCCGACCGCAAACTCATTGCGCGCATCGATCTTTCTGCGGCCGCCATCGCCGGCAATCCGGCTATTCCTTTCGTGCAGCAGTTGCGCACGCTGGTGAAGGCCGTCGATCCCGAAGCGGCTGAGTGGGTGCATCACGGCAGCACCAGCCAGGATGTCATCGACACCGCCACCATGCTGGCGATGCGCGACACCCTCAGGCTCGTCCGCCGCGATCTGCACCCATTGTGCGAAACCGTCGCGACGCTGGCGCAGACGCATGCGCAGACGCCGATGATCGCCAGAACGCTGCTGCAGCAGGCAATGCCAACGACGCTCGGTTACAAGTTCGCGGCGGCACTGGCGGGGCTGGACCAGATCGCTGCGCGGCTGGCGCAGCTGATGCGCAGCGGTTTGTTCCTGCAACTTAGCGGGCCGGTCGGCACGTTGACCAGCGCCGGCGTGCTTGCGCCGGAACTGGTAGCCGGCGTCGCAGTCCGGTTGCGATTGCGGCCGGCGCCGATCTGCTGGCACACCAACCGGGTCTGCATCGCCGAGTTCGGCACGGCGCTGGCCACGTTGACCGGGCAGCTCGGAAAAATGGCGCGCGATCTGATCCTGCAGATGCAATCCGAGATCGGCGAGTTGTCCGAATCGTCAGCGCCCGGCAAGGGCGGTTCGACGGCCATGCCGCACAAGCACAATCCCGTGGATTCGGTCGCTGCCGTCGCCGCCGCCACGACGACTCCGCACCTCGCCTCGACACTGCTGACGACGATGCTGCAGGAACACGAACGGGCCGCGGGCGCATGGCATGCCGAGTGGATCGTCCTGCCGCAACTATGCAGCCTCACACACGGCGCGCTGCTCTCGCTGACCAATGCGTTTCGCGGATTGCGGATCGACAGCCAGCGCATGCAGGCCAATCTCTCCTCGGCATTGCGGGAGATTGCGGAAAAGGAACTGCCGGCCGCGACCCGCGACCTCGCCGCTGCCGAGGCGCGCACTCATGCCTATCTGACACAACGCAAGACCGGAGCAGACAGCGATGGATGATCAGGAACGCTACGATGCGGGAACGCGCAATCGTCGCGCCGTACTCGGCGACGCGTGGGTCGATCGAGCCAACTCGCAGCTCAACGACTTCAATCGCGACTTCCAGGACTTCCTCACCCGTTATGCGTGGGGAGACGTGTGGAACCGCCCCGGTCTCGATCGCCGGATGCGCTCCTGCATCACGCTGTCGATCTGTATCGCGCTGGGCCGCTGGGATGAATTCCGCGGCCACGTCCGCGGTGCATTCAACAATGGACTGACGCAGGATGAATTGAAGGAACTCATCCTGCATGCGGCGATTTATGCCGGTGTACCTGCCGCCAACACGGCGATGCACCAGGCCGAAGACGTCATTCGCGAACTCGAGCAGAACCGTCCGGGAACCCCATGAAGACAGTCGTGACCGAAGATGCGCAACTGCGCTACGAACATGCACCGCGCCCCGGCGCGCCCGCGCTGCTGCTGATCAACTCGCTGGGCACGAGTCTGGAAATGTGGGACGACCAGGCAGACGTGCTGCAGGAGCAGTTCGAACTGGTGCGCTACGACGCGCGCGGACACGGCGGATCGACGCCAGGCACCCGCGAGGAACTCACGCTGGAACAGCTGGCGCGCGATGCACTCGCCGTGCTCGATGCCTGCGGTATCGCACGGGCTCACCTGTGCGGCGTATCGCTCGGCGGCATGACGGCCATGACCATCGCACGGCACTGGCCGGATAGGGTGCTGAAGGCCGCGCTCTGCAATACCTCGGCGCACATGCCGCCGCGCGAGGGCTGGCAGTCGCGCATCCAGACAGTGCGCACGGAAGGCATGGCGGCATTGACCGAGGGCACGCTGGGCCGCTGGTTCACACCCGGGTTCCGCGAAGCCGAGCCCGATCGCGTGGAGCGCGTGCGCCAGATGCTGCTGGCGACCAGCCCGGCGGGCTACGCTGCGTGCTGCGCGGCGATCCGCGACATGGACCTGCGCGAAGACATCAAGGGAATCACGACGACGACGCTCGTGATCGGCGGCACGAAGGACCCTGCCACGCCGCCGGACCATGCCGAACTGATCGCGAACTCGATTCCCGGCGCGCGACTGAAAATGCTGGAAGCGGCGCACCTGTCGAATATCGAGAAGGCGCAGGAATTCACCTCGACGCTGGTGGAATTTCTGGGCGCGAGCGAGCGCGCCGCCTGATCTTGCCGCGGGCCTGATCCCCTCCTCCGCGCAGCGGGGGAGGGTTGGGGTGGGGGCCTCTTAACTGTGGGGCCGGCTTCAGCCGGCCTCTTCATCAGAGTCAGGCTGAAGCCTGACCTACAAAAAACCCCATCCTGTCCTTCCCCCGCTGCGCGGAGGAAGGGACGCACGATCCGGCTTCATTCCGGAACCACACTCACCCGCACCGACAACCGGTGCTGACCGCCCCCGACGATGACGCCGCGCAGCGGCGAGACGTCGGCGAAGTCGCGGCCCCAGGCGACGGTGATGTGATCCGTGTCGGCGCGCACGCCGTTGGTGGGATCGAATTCGATCCAGCCGGAAACAGGACAGTAGACCGACACCCATGCATGCGAAGCATCGGCGCCGACGAGTGCCGTCGCGCCGGACACAGGCACGGTGCGCAGATAGCCGCTGACATAGCGTGCCGCGAGTCCGCGCGAACGCAGGCACGCGATCATCAGGTGCGCGTAGTCCTGACAGACGCCGCGACGCGTATCGAGCACATCCAGCAGCGAGGTCGACACCGTGGTTTCACCCGGTGCATACGTCATCTCGTCGTGCAGCTTGTGCATCAGGCGCTCGGCGCATTCGAGCACGGTGCGACCGGCGGGAAAGCATTCCTGCGCATAGTCGTTGAACACCTGCTTGATGCGCACGTGCGGCGATTCGGCGCGAAAGCGCATGGCTTCGAGCCGCTCGGCGCCGGGCGGACGGCCCGAATAGGCAAGACCGCCGCGCACGCGTTCCCAGGCTTCGCTCTTGAGTTCTCGATCCGCGCAACTATGCACCTGCACCGCCATCTCGGCGGTGACGTCGAGCCTGTCGTGCACGCGATCGAACTCCAGCCGCGTCACCGGATTGCCGAAGGCATCGACGTCGACACGACTGTGCGCCGGCGGCGGGTCGATGACGATGCTGTGCTGCGTACACGTCTGTCGCGCGGTGTCGCGTGGCGCGAGATGCAGCAGTTGGTGCGAATGCACGACGTCGCCGCTGTAGGCGTACGACGTCTGGTGCCGGATGCGATAGGCCGCCGAGGTGCTCATGCCGCCACCACCTGCAGATCGCCCTCGGTGTGCGAGAAATGGCGCATCGACAACCGGTCCGACAGATCCGTCGCGGCGCCGGCCAATGCCAGCAGGCGCTGTGCGAACGCCTGTCGCGCCGCGATGGCCGTATAGCCCGCGCCTTCGAGCACGCCGAGATCGGCGTCGTCGATGTCGGCGACGGCCGGATCGAAGCATTCATCCGGCGCGATGCCGCCCGACAGCCGCAGGTGGTTGAGGATCGCGCGGATCTCGGCGCACTGGAAACCGAGACTGCGGGGATTCTGGCCGTCGCGGATCAGCAGGTGCAGCACCGACGCGAGTCGCGCGCGTTCCAGGTTGCGTGTGCGGTACGCCACTGTGCTGCCGGTGATGTCCAGCCACCATTCGAGTTCGCCGCGCGACGGCGCCGCGGCAACCGCCAAGCGCAGGCCGAACAGCGCCGACAGGAACTGCACGCGCTCGAGCCGCCGGCCGAGGATCAGCATCCGCCAGCCGTCGTCCTGCGTCATGTCGTCCAGCGCGAAGCCGGCCAGGCCCGACAGTGCCAGCACCAGTCGATCCAGCGCTTCGCGCGCATCGCTGCGGCTCGAAGCGGATTCGTGATACTGGCGCTGCAGTACGCCGATGGCGCGCCAGTGTTCGGCGGACAGACGGCTACGCGCCTGGGTCGCCGACCACTCGAGCCGGCGCAGATCGGCAGCGAGGCCGGCGGCATTCGTCATGTCGAACAGGCTCGTCGCGAGATCGGACTTTTCCGCCAGCACGCCGAAATGCGCGCAACTGTTGATGGCATGTTTCCAGGACTCCGAGCGCGTATCGAGCGCCAGCGTCGCGCGCGCCAGTCGCGCCTTGTCCTCGCAGCGGCCGGCGTAGCGACCCATCCAGAACAGGTTCTCGACCAGTCTCGACGGCAGGTCTTCGTTGCGGCCGCGACGACGCTGCGCAGGCACGGGGGCGTCGCCGTCGTCGCTACTGTCAGCAGCGATCACCCAGATGTCCTTGCTGCCGCCGCCGCGCTGATTCGACACGATGTCGGCCGAAGCATCCTGCGCGATGCGCGCGAGGCCGCCCGGCATCACTTCGTAACCGTTCGGCGTGGCCACCGCGTAGACGCGAATCGCGAGTGCGCGTGCAGTCACGCCGTTCGGTCCCCACGCCGGCGATTGCGACAGCGCCACACGCTCCTGCGCGACGTAGGCATAGGGCCGCGAACGCAGGCGTGCAATCAGCGCCGCCTTCGCCTTGCGATCCAGCGTCCGTCCGAACACGGGCTCGAAACGCTGGTTGGGAAACGTCGGCTTGATGACGAGTTGATCGAGATTTGCGATGACGTGTTCGAGCGCGGGCCGCTCGCCGCACCACCACGTCGCGACCGACGGCAGCGCGAGCGCTTCGCTGCTGAACCATTCGGCGATCGGCGGCAGAAAGCCGAGCCAGCTCGCCGATTCGAGCACGCCGCTGCCGAGTGCATTCGCCAGCACGACGCGACGTGCGCGCACGACCTGCAGCAGTCCCGGCACGCCGAGCGCCGAATCCGAACGCAGTTCGGCGGGGTCGCAGAAATCATCGTCGAGACGGCGCAGCACGGCATGCACGCGCCGCAGTCCCGCGAAGGTCTTGAGATAGAGCGTGTCGCCACGCACGGTGAGGTCCGCGCCCTCGACCAGCGCGAGACCGAGCTGGCGCGCCAGATATGCGTGCTCGAAATAGGTTTCGTTGAAGGGCCCCGGCGTCAGGACGACGGCGAGCGGCGACTCGTCGTCCTCCACCTGGCTCAGCAACTGTTCGCGCAGGGTCGCGAAGAATCCACCCGGCGAGCGCACGCGCAGATCATCGAGCACCTGCGGAAAGACGCGCGAGACGATACGGCGATTCTCCAGCGCGTAACCGGGACCCGACGGTGTCTGGGTGCGATCACCCAGCACCCACCATTGACCGTTCGGCGCACGCGCGAGATCGGCCGCGTAGACGTGCAGCCAGCGACCGCCGACCGGACTCAGGCCGCGGCACGGCCAGAGAAAGTTCGGATGACCGAAGACGATCTCCGGCGGCACGATGCCTTCGGCCAGCAGGCGCTGCGGGCCGTAGAGATCCGCAAGCAGCGAATCGAGCAGGCTGGCGCGCTGCGCGACGCCCGCGGCAAGCGACTGCCATTCCTCCGCGGGCAGGATCAGCGGCAGCGTATCGAGCTGCCACGGCCGGTCGCGTCCCTGCGGGTCGGCGTAGACGTTGTAGGTGACGCCGTTCTCGACGATCAGGCGCCGCGCGAGTTCGACGCCGCGACGGATCGCATCCGCGTTCGAGGCATCGAGCCGCTCGATCAGCGGCCGCCAGTGCGCCCGCACCTCGCCATCGGCCGCGAGCAGTTCGTCGTAGCGCGAACGGTCGGCGGTGTAGGGAGTGATGACGGTGGGCTGGGGCATGGGGCTCGATTTCTTCCTGTGGGGCCGGCTTCAGCCGGCTCTTCCCGGAGTCAGGCTAAAGCCTGACCTACAGGAAGAACAGCCCTGCCCGGAATTTCATCTGCGCAGGTCGAACGTGAACGAGAACTCGTTCGTTCCCTCGGGCTGCGGCATTCCGACCCGGCCGGGTGAAAAGCCGGTCCGGAAGAAGCGCGCCAGCCGGCGGCTCTCGGCCTCGAACGCATTCACCGGAAACACCGAATAATTGCGACCGCCCGGATGCGCGACGTGGTACTGGCAGCCACCGATCGAGCGCTGCATCCAGGTGTCGACCAGGTCGAACGTCAGCGGCGCATGCGGCGGGATCCGCGGCTGCAGCGATGACGGCGGCTGCCAGGCACGATAGCGCACGCCGGCCACGAACTCGCCGACCTTGCCGGTCGGACGCAGCGGAATCGCGCGGCCGTTGCAGGCCAGCGTGTAGCGATCCGGCGCGAGACCGGTGACATGCACCTGCAGGCGCTCGACCGAGGAATCGACATAGCGCACGGCGCCGCCGACTGCGCCCTCCTCGCCCATCGTGTGCCAGGGCTCCAGCGCATGGCGCAGTTCGAGTTCGACGCCGCCGTGGGCGTAGTCGCCGATCTTGGGGAAGCGGAATTCGAAATGCGGCGCGAACCAGTCGGCCTGCACTGGATAGCCGCTGGACGAGAGTTCCTGCATCACATCGCGCAGATCCTCCTTGACGAAGTACGGCAGCATGAAACGGTCGTGCAGCTCCGTGCCCCAGCGTGCGAGGCGCGACGGCTGATAGGGCTCGCGCCAGAACTTCGCCAGCAGCGAGCGCAGCAACAACTGCTGCGTGAGGCTCATGCGCGCATGCGGCGGCATTTCGAAGGCGCGCATTTCCAGCAGGCCGAGTCGGCCGGTCGAGCTGTCGGGCGAATAGAGCTTGTCGATACAGAATTCGGCGCGATGCGTATTGCCGGTGACGTCGATCAGCAGGTTGCGCAGCAGCCGGTCCACCAGCCACGGCGGCACGTCGCCGCCCGGCGGCGGGAACTGGCGGAAGGCGATCTCCAGTTCGTACAGCGAATCGTTGCGGGCCTCGTCGACGCGCGGTGCCTGCGAACCCGGGCCGATGAACAGGCCGGAAAACAGGTACGAGAGCGACGGATGGTTGTGCCAGTACGCGATCAGGCTGCGCAACAGATCGGGACGCCGCAGGAACGGTGAGTCCTCCGGCGTCGCGCCGCCGAGCACGAAGTGATTGCCGCCGCCCGTGCCGCTGTGCCGGCCGTCGAGCATGAACTTCTCGGTGCTGAGCCGGGTTTCGCGCGCGGTGTCGTAGAGATGCGTGGTGCGCTCGACCAGTTCGCTCCAGTTCGACGCCGGATGAATGTTCACTTCGATGACGCCCGGATCGGGCGTGACGCGGAAACTGTTCAGGCGCGGATCGCGCGGCGGCTCGTAGCCTTCGAGGATCACCGGCAGCGACTGCGCCTGGGCGACGGACTCCACTGCGCTCACGAGTTCGAGGTAGTCCTCGAGCTGAGTCAATGGCGGCATGAAGATGTAGAGCACGCCGTCGCGCGGCTCGGCGCACATTGCAGTGCGGGTGATCCACGATGCCGATTCACCTTGCTGTGGCGCTGCCCCCTCCCTGTCCCTCCCCCGCCCTTCGGGCAAGGGAGGGGACGCTCCATCTGAGATTGATGGAAATCTGGCATCGCGGCCGAATACGGCGTCCCTTCCCCCGCTCTGCGGGGGAAGGACAGGATGGGGGCCCGCCGCGAACTGCCGCCGAATATCCGCATGCGTCGCCAGCGGCGGACGCGGCTGACTCGGATCGACTTCATACAGCCACGGATAGTCGACGCCCCTCACCCACGGCTGCGAATCGCGCGGCAGGCGATAGCCGATCGGCGAATCGCCCGGCACCAGGTAGCAGCGCTCGGCCCGCAGGAACCACGGGCCGGATTGCCAGCCGGTGTCGGTGCGCGCGATCGGCAGCACGTGCCCGATCACCTGGTCGAGTCCGCGGCTGAACACGTTCGCCAGTCGCGCGCGTTCGAGCGGATCGGCCAGGTTCGAATCGAAGGGATCGACATTGGCCGGCAACTGACGCTCGCGCCACAGGTAGTAGAAGGCGTCTTCATAGGCCGCGAACACGTAGCGCGGCGCTACGCCGAGTCGCTGTGCGACCGCGCTCAGGAAGCGCCGGGCCTTGAGTTCGTCAGCCTGGTAGTCGACGGCCTCGTTCGCGTACAGCGCCGGATCGGCCCACATCGGCTCGCCGTCACGCCGCCAGAAACAGTTGAGCGACCAGCGCGGCAACTGCTCGCCGGGATACCACTTGCCCTGTCCGAAGTGCGCAAGACCCTGCGGCGCGTACTTCTCGCGCAGTTTGTGAAACAGCTCCGCCGCCAGGCGTCGTTTGTTGGGACCGAGCGCATCGGTGTTCCATTCCGCGCTGTCGGGATCGTCGATGGCAACGAAGGTCGGCTCGCCGCCCATGGTCAGGCGCACGTCCTGCGCCAACAGTTCGGCATCGACCTGCGCGCCGAGCCTGTCGATCTGCGCCCATTGCTCTTCGGTATAGGGTCTGGTGACGCGCGGCGCTTCCCAGATGCGCTCGACCTTCATCGAGTGCGCGAACTCGACTTCGCACTCATCGACCGCACCGCTGACCGGCGCCGCCGCGGACGGCTCGGGCGTACACGCGAGCGGAATGTGTCCTTCGCCCGCGAGCAGGCCGGACGTGGGATCGAGACCGATCCAGCCTGCGCCCGGCAGATAGACCTCGCACCACGCATGCAGATCGGTGAAATCCACCGACGTGCCGGACGGTCCATCGAGCGACTTCACGTCGGCCACGAGCTGGATCAGGTAGCCCGAGACGAAGCGCGTCGCGAGGCCCAGGTGCCGCAGCAGTTGCGCCAGCAACCAGGCCGAATCGCGGCACGAGCCCGAGGTCTTCTGCAACGTTTCCTCGGGCGTCTGCACGCCGGGTTCGAGCCGGATCAGGTACTTCACGTCCTGCGACAGGCGCCGGTTGAGATCGACCAGGAAGTCGATCGTGCGCACGCGTTCGCGCGGAATCGATTCGAGATACTTCGCGAACAGCGGCGTCAGCGGCGCCGCGATGAGATACGGCGCCAGTTCGCGCCGCTCTTCCGGCTGATACGCAAACGGAAAATTCTCGGCGTATTCCTCCAGAAAGAAATCGAAGGGATTGAACACCGCCATCTCGGCGACCAGGTTCACCTCGATGCGCAGTTCGGTGGTCTTTTCCGGAAAGACCAGCCGGGCGAGATAATTCGACTGCGGATCCTGCTGCCAGTTGATGAAATGCTCTTCGGGCGTGACGCGCAGCGAATACGACAGGATGCGCGTGCGCGAATGCGGCGCCGGCCGCAGCCGGATCACCTGCGGGCCGAGACCGACGCGCCGGTCGTAGCGATACTGCGTGACGTGATTGAGCGCGACGTGGATGGACAAGCAGCGTGACCTCGTTGAGGAATGCATGCTGTCTCTGCAAGACTCACTCCAATGGCATTGCCCGGAGATCTGCCTCTTCCTGTGGGGCCGGCTTCAGCCGGCCTGAGAACTGTCAGGCTGAAGCCTGACCTACAGAAGAAGGCCGGCTGTGACCGAAGGGAATCCCGCGGGAAAGCCGGCCCCACAGGCAGAGCGCCCCGCACCGATCAGGTGCGTAAACCGCTATGATCGCACCACACTGAAAACAACGAGGGGACCGACGGGAGAATGTGGATCGCAATCCTGATCCTGCTGATCGCGGTACTCGCGGTCGTCCTGTTCATGATCCTGCGCAAGGATCAACGCCCCGCGTCCCGCGAGGCCGAGTCCACTGCCCCGGCTCCGCTGCCGCTCGGCCGGGCCGATGAAATCCCCTTCACGACCACCGAGATCGAGCAGGCAGTCGACGAGTGCTACCGCATCGCCTTCAGCCTGACCCGCTTCGAACCGCAGGTGCCCGACGACCACGTGCCGGTGCTGGACGCGATCAGCAAGTCGCTCGACGAATCGGTGTACGAACGCGACTACTTTCCGCGCCGCCCGATGCTGCTGCCGCGCCTGTTGCAGGCCATCAACGACGACGAGAGCACGCGCGAGGAACTGGTCCGCGTGCTGCTGGAAGATCCCGCACTGGCCGGCGCGGTGCTGCAGCGCGCGAACAGCGCCTACTATCGAACGTCGCCCGAACCGATCGAGAGCCTCGATCGCGCCGTGATGCTGCTCGGAACCAATGGACTGCGTTCGCTGATGGCCTCGGCCATCCTGCAGCCGGTGTTCCGCATTCCGCGCGGCTCGTTCGAGAAGTTCGCAGACTTCACCTGGGAACAGGCCGAGCGCACGGCGATGGCGGCGGAAGTGCATGCGAGAACGGGCGGCGACATCAAACCCATCGTCGCGCAGTTGCTCGGCCTCATGAGCCTGCTCGCCAACATCGTCCTGTTCCGGCTGGCGCTCGACAAGTATCGCGACTTCCCTCATCTCACGCCGCGCGCGGACGTGATCATCGAAGCCATCCGCACGCAGCGCGCCTGCACCGCCAGCCTCATTGCACAGTCATGGAAGCTCTCGGATCTGTCGATCGCCGCGTTCACCGAACAGCAGCAGAAGCTGCCGCCCGAACAGATGAGCTCCATCGGCCGCAGCGTCTACTTCGGCGATCTCTGCGGCTCGCTCGCGATGCTCACCGCGCGTGGCTATTACACGAAGAAGCAGGCCCAGGTGATCATCAGCGGTCAGGGTGCCGATCGCGAAACGACGCTCGCGATGTGGCTCGCCTCTGCTTCCGTGGCACAGAGCTGAAAACAGGAATTTCACACGGAGATCACGGAGCCGGAGATCAAGAGAGAAGAATTTCCACGGGGGGAAGAATGGGAACACGGGGGACACGGGGGCAAGAAAGGATTTTTCTGTTCCGAACCCCGTGTTCCCCGTGTCCCCATTCTTCCCCCGTGGAAATTCTTCTTCTCTACCTCCGTGCCCTCCGTGCCCTCCGTGATCTCCGTGTGAAACCTCTTCCTCCGGAACCGCCCACTGCGCCCGTCCGTTACCGAAGCAGATTCATTCTGCAGGTAACGTGTCATGCGCGAACTCAGGCAACGGCTGGAGAAACAGCAGGGCAAGATGGGCTGGATTCTGCTGTGGCTGATCGGTGTGCCCATTCCCGTACTGCTGGTACTTTTCCTGCTGCGCGGCTGCACCTGATCGGGCAGTATCGGTTCATTCGCGACTGCCGGAGAGACGTTCCATGCTGATCATTTTCCGTTCAACGGCGACTGGATCGATCACCATGTTCGGCGACACCGCCAAGCAGTTGCTGTCCCTGATGGGGACCACGGGCCGCATTCCGGCGGCGCTGACCGGCGAAGATGTCGGTGTGGCGTTGACGAAGCTGGAAGCCGGGCTCGCCGAACTGAAGCGTCGGGCAGACGCTGAGCACCACACCGCTGCTCCCCCAGCCATGAATGAAGACCTGGACGCCGAGGAAGAAGAACGCCACGAGCCGCCCATCGAGCTGGCGGTGCGTGCCGCTCCGCTCATCGACCTGCTGCGTCGTGCCTCGGCCGCCAAGGCCGAAGTCACGTGGGAGGCGAAAGGCTGACGGCCTTTCTTTTTTTGTGGGGCCTCTTTTTGTGGGGCCGGCTTCAGCCGGCCTTTTTCAAGATGTCAGGCTGAAGCCTGACCTACAGGAAGACCAGAGGCGCCCCGCATCCACCGGCCCGGATCGGGCATAATTGCCGCCCTTCTTTCAGCCACCAGGCTCCCCCATGGGTCGCATTTTCGAAGTACGAAAGCACGCAATGTTTGCGCGCTGGAATCGCATGGCGAAGCAGTTCGCCCGCGTCGGCAAGGAAATCGCCATCGCCGTGAAAGCCGGCGGGCCCGACCCGGCCTCGAACCCGGCGCTGCGCCGGGCGATCCAGAACGCCCGCGCCGTGAACATGCCGAAGGACAACGTGAACTCGGCGATCAAGCGCGCCTCGGGCAAGGACGCAGCGAACTACAACGAGATCATCTATGAGGGCTATGGCCCGCACGGCGTGGCGATCATCGTCGAAGCAGCCACGGACAACCCGACCCGCACCGTCGCCAACGTACGCAACGTGTTCGACAACAATGGCGGCAATCTCGCCGCCTCAGGCAGCGTCAGCTTCCAGTTCAGGAAAATGGGCGTGTTCCGCCTCAGCCCGGAAGGCATCGTGCAGGACGACCTGGAACTCGATCTGATCGATCACGGCCTGGAAGAAATGGGCGAAAGCACCGGCGACAAGGGCGAACCGCAGCTCGTGGTCCGCTGCAATTTCCCCGACTTCGGCCAGATGCAGAAGGCGCTCGAAGATCGCAAGATCGTGCCGATCTCGGCGTCGCACGAATACATCTGCATCACGCCGACTGAACTGCCAGAAGCGCAGGCGACGGAAGTGATGACGCTGATCGACAAGCTGGAGCAGGACGACGACGTGCAGAACGTCTATCACACGCTGGTGTGACGGACCTGTGGGGCCGGCTTCAGCCGGCCT